>PUOG01000349.1 GCA_003552745.1 Spirochaetaceae bacterium | reverse complement strand
GGCAGAATCGGCACATCGGTCTGTTCGGCCAGCGTCTTCGCCTCGATCTTGTCGCCGAGCACACGCATCGGCGCGCTTCCGGGCCCGAGAAAGCAGATCGATGCCTCCTCAAGTGCCTTTACGAACTCTGCGTCCTCACTGACGAAGCCCCATCCGGCCCAGACCGCATCGCACCCCTGGCTCCGCAGGGCGCCGAGAATCAGGCCGTGGTCCAGGTACGGACTTGCCACCCGGGTATCCACTCGTTCAAAGCTCGACATCGGAATGGCATAGTCGGCTTCCTTGGTGAAGAGCGCTTCACTTTCCTCGTCCACGAAGTATGCAACGGTCTGTATAGACGTTCCGTATTCGCTGTTGTATTCCTTCACCGCGCGAATGAAACGCATCGCAGCTTCACCGCGGTTCACGATTCCGATTTTTGAGTCTCGCTTCAGCTTCAGCGTTGTGCTCACATCATCCTCCAGGCTGCTGCGGCCTCTTAAGGATTTCGCCGTTCTCGCCGTTGCCGGCGTGCGAATCTAAAGGAGTGCCGCAGCACTCACAACGATAACCTCTAAGTGTATCAACGGACCGACAAGATGTTAAATCTCGGCCGCAGGCCGAATCGAGCGGAAGATTATGATGGAGGTGTCGGGGCGGTCAAGGCGACTTGACCGGGGTGCGTTTCTCTCGCATAGTTTCCGCCACGATAACATGTTCGGTGGCCTCGCAATCCTTCTGGTGTTTCTCGCGATAGGCGAACTACTCGCCGCGATTCTTGTCCCACTTCCCGGAAATGTCATAGGTATGGTTCTTCTCACCGGTGCGCTGCTCTCGGGTCGGCTCACCGTCGCTGCGGTGAAGCGTGCGAGCGATCTGCTGCTCGATAACCTCGCCTTCCTGTTCGTCCCTCCCGGGGTTGGAATAATGGTTCACGCATCAACGATCGCCGATAGCTGGGCCGTCATCGCGGGGGCGATCGTCGCAAGCACGCTTATCGTTCTCGTCTTTGTCGGAGTCCTGCAGCAGAGACTCGGCCGCGACGACGGAAAGCATGACGGAGAGGAGCAGACGGGATGAATGAGTTCCTCACCTCACCTGTTGTCTGGGTAACGCTTTCGCTGCTCTTTTATATGGGGGCGATGCGTATCTATCGGGCTGCCGGCACTCCTCTGTTGCATCCGGTGCTCCTGACGATCGCCGCACTGATCGCGGTGCTAACGCTCCTTGACGTACGGTATGAGACGTATAACGAGGGAGGGCGGATCATCAGCTTCTTCCTCGGGCCGTCGGTAGTTGCGCTCGGTGTACCTCTCGCCGAGCGGATCCGGGAGCTGCGGCGCCAGGCGCCGGCTCTCGTGGTCACGATCGTTGCCGGAAGCGCCGTCGGTGTAGTGTCGGCGGTGTTACCGCTTCTGCTGGTCGGTGCCGGTGAAAGCATCATAGTGAGCCTGGCTCCCAAGAGCGTTACGACTCCGATCGCCATGTCGGTGGCAGAGCGGGGTGGGGGAGAACCGTCTTTGACCGCCGCCTTTGTAGTAATGACCGGGATATTCGGGGCGGTTGTCGGTCCGATCGTTCTCCGGATCATAGGCGTACGCGATCGAGTGGCATTCGGATTCGCCCTCGGTGCTGCGGCACACGGGATCGGAACCGCGCGCGCACTCGAAAACGGACGAACCGAGGGGGCCGCCGGTAGTCTCGCTATCTGCCTTAATGGGATCGCCACGAGCGTTCTGACTCCGCCGATACTCGCTTTGCTCTTTGCATTCTGGCCCGTTTGAAGTCGGCGCAATTGTGTTCGAGCATTTTTCCTACTACAGTGCACAGCGTGGCAGCAGACCGGCGGCGCGAAAGCGGCGAGCGATACATACGTCCGATGAACGACGACGATCGGCCGGCCGTGCGTGCTGTTGTTCGCCGCGCGTTCCCGGCTTTGGTGCGTTCCTCATTCACGTTCGGTTCACACGCACTGGTGTTCGACGAGGGGGCGATCCGCGGTGGTGTGGTCGTGAAGATGTTCCGTCTGCCGAGCGGGAGGCGTGGCGGGCTCGTAGCCTGGATATTCGTCGATCCGGAAGCGCAGGGTCGCGGCATAGGCGGCGAGTTGCTCGATGCAGCGCTCGAGCTGCTGGAAGCGAACGGATGTGAAGAGATTTTCGCAAACATCTCCGGCGATAACACCGACTCGAGTCGCCGATTCTCCGCGCGAGGTTTCGATGAGCTGAGTGCCGGAGCGCTGTTCACGACCTACGGAATCGGCGCCCTTTCGGTCATTGTTCACGCGAAGCATCTTTTCGACGTCGGTTATTGTCTTTGGCGCCGTCCTGCGCAGCGTCAGCCGCCTCGCCCTCGACTGCAGCTGCTGAGCAGCGCGATACTCCATCTTCCGATCGCCGCTCTCATGATCCTCCGCACAACGAACATCCAATACTTCGACCCGATCATCGTGTACCGCCTCACCGGTACGGTTACGCTGTTCCTGCTTATGCGGACGATCGTAAGCTGGACAGTTGCGAGAATCGCCGGAGTGCGTCTTCGCTATCGCATGTGGGAGAGCGGTTTCGTGCTCGCTGCGGTGGTGTCCGTGGCGTTCGGAGTGCTCATGCCGATTCCGGGATCGTTATACCCTCGTGAGCGCGACTGGTCGTTTCAAAACGTTGCGCATGTGCTCGGGGTGATCTCGATCGCGGGACTCATCGCCTCGGCGGCCCTCGGTGCCACAGCTGCGGTTATCATGGAGCTCGGGGCTCCGCCGGTCGAAGCTCTACCGTGGCTCGTATGGACGCGGAGGGTTGCTGTTTCTTTCCTTCTGGTAGATGGAGTCTTACCGGTGTTCCCGTTCGAGGCATACGCGGCGAATCGGATCCGCCGCTGGTGTACGCCGGCATGGATAGTGACTGCCGCCTGCTCATTGGGCGCGGCGCTCCTGATAGCGGTATGACGGCAGGAGATCTGCCTCAAGGCAGCGACCGTACAGTACGATAGCGATGGCGCTGTCGGTCCGGCTTCTGCCCGGCGTGTTGCCACGCCGGGCAGGGTTCGTCGAGGGGTGTGAGACCCCCTCCGGATATAACGCGATCAAAGGCCGGTCAGGCCGCTGCGCCTATCCGATCGCCTCCGCGCCCCGCTCACCACTGCGGATGCGGATGCATTCTTCGAGCGGGGTGATGAATATCTTGCCGTCGCCGATTTCTCCGGTTCTCGCGCCTCGTATTATCGCTTCGACGGTCCGATCGACGAACTCGTCGTTTACTCCGATATCGATGCGCGTTTTCTTGAGCAGGTTCACCTCGGTGACCACGCCTCGGTAGCTCTCGGTATAGCCCTTCTGTCTGCCGCACCCGAGTGCGTTCGTGACCGACATGCGGAAGACATCCGCCTTGTACAGCTCTTCCTTAACGCTCGTGAGTCTGTGCGGCTGGATATACGCCGTAATCAGTTTCATAGATCAGTGCCTCCACTCCTACATATTGCTGAAGATCTGGAAGCCGCCGTACGACTCCATTCCGTGCTCGCTGATATCGAGTCCCTGCAGCTCCTCGCTCTCGGTCACCCGAAGCATTTTCGCCGCTTTCAGGATACCGAAGAGAACAAGCGCGGTGACCATCGTCCAGGCGAATACCGCAATGACACCGACGAACTGAACGAACAGTGCGCCACCGCCGAAGATTCCTACGGCGAGTGTGCCCCATGCGCCGCACACACCGTGAACGCTTATCGCGCCGACCGGATCGTCGATGTGGAACTTCTTGTCGAGCACCTCGACGCTGACCACGACAAGGAGTCCGGCGATGATTCCCACGACAATCGACCAGCCCGGTGCGATGACGTCCGGCCCGGCGGTAATCCCCACGAGTCCCGCGAGGACCCCGTTGAGCGACATGGAGACATCCGGCTTCCCGAACAGCACCCAGCTCAGGACCATCGCGCCTACCGCGCCGCCTGCCGCCGCAAGGGCGGTAGTCACGAAGACGACCGCTATGTCGGCATCGACGCCGCTCAGCGTGCTGCCGCCGTTGAAACCGAACCAGCCGAACCAGAGCACGAACACTCCCAATGCGGCGATCGGTATGTTGTGACCGGGGAGTGCCTTAACGGTGGTTCTCCCGTTGGACTTCACGTACTTCCCTTTCCGCGCCCCGAGAACGAGTGCACCGGCAAGGGCGGCCCATCCGCCGGTTGAATGGACGATCGTCGAACCGGCGAAATCGGCAAAGCCGAGCTCGTCGAGCCATCCACCGCCCCATGTCCAGTGACCGACAATCGGGTAGATGATGGCGGTAATAACGATCGAGTAGACGAGATACCCTCGGAACTGTGTGCGCTCGGCCATAGCACCACTGACGATCGTGGCGGCTGTCGCGGCGAACACCGCCTGGAACATCCAGTCGATGTATACCTCATGCATCGCGTCGACACCGGGATACGAGAGGAAAAAGCCGTCCGAGCCGAAGAGACCTCCGACCGACGCTCCGTACATGATCCCCCAACCGATGCAGAAGTACATAATCAGCCCGGCCGCTGCGTCCATCAGATTCTTCATGATGATATTGCCGGCGTTCTTTGCCCTGGTCAGACCGGTTTCCACCATGGCGAATCCCGCCTGCATGAACAGCACCAGCGCAGCGCCGAGTGCGAGCCAGATTATGTCGAGCGAATCGCGGAACAGCTCCACGGTCGCCTGGTCCGGAGCGACCTCGGCGCTGAACTGCGCGAATACAGCTCCTCCGCCGAACAGCAGTCCGACACCCATAAACAGCGCGAATGCGCGTTTATTCATAGAATCTTCCTCCTCGTGAGTTTCTGGCCGTTGTTATTGCAGAAAGCGTGCCAACTCTGTGTTTCGAGGAGTTGATCATCTCTGTATACAGAGACGAGAGGGGTGTAGCTCCATTTGCCATAAAGAGTTGAGTGATCCCAACGCCACCGGAAAGATGGAAAGGATCGGGGGAGTTCGAGCTGTACGAAGTTCGTGAGAGTTAGCTAATAGGCTACAGAAATGTATGGAAATGTATCACAACCTACATTGTGGTAGTAATAGTGAGCTGAAGCTACGTCGGAGTGTTGTCCTGAGGTGACGCCGCGCGAATCTCCGCGGGGGAAGTATGCTGAACTGAGCGGAGGGAAGGGGCACAGGGCACTCGTTGTTGGACGCCTATCGGAAGTTTCTCGGATCAATGTCGTGCTTCTGCACACGGAGGCCCATGATGCGTTCGGTTATGCCGAGCAACCGGGCGGCTCGGGCCATGTTCCCGCGT
>PUOG01000010.1 GCA_003552745.1 Spirochaetaceae bacterium | reverse complement strand
TATCTACCGCATCTTCGTCGGACCGCTCAGCCGCGATGAGCGCGGCGCCGTGCTGTTCAACGTGCGAAGCCTCGGCTACGGAGATGCTTTCGTTCGCCGGGGAGGGCAGTCATAGAACCGAAAGAGGAGGCGCAGCGGCTTCGCGAGCGGCTGCGCGAACACGAGTACGAGTACTATGTGCTCGGCCGCCCGAGCATCTCCGACAGCGAATTCGACGGGATGCTCGAGCGGCTGCGGCAGCTCGAAGATGAACATCCCGAACTTCAAAGCGACGATTCTCCGACTCAGCGGGTCGGCTCCGACCTTTCTCATGACTTTCCGGAGGTCGAGCACCGTGTGCCGGTGCTCAGCCTCGACAAGGCGTACAGCTACGACGAGCTCATCGGGTGGGTGAACCGCACCGCCGGGGGGAGCGACGCCGGCGCGAGCACCGGCCCGGACGCCGGCGGCCGCCCGACCGCGGCCACACGCGCCCCCATCCTCGTCGCCGAGGAAAAAATCGACGGGGTGAGCATCGTCCTCTACTATCGCGACGGTGCGCTCGAGCGCGCCGTAACGCGCGGCAACGGCCGTGTCGGCAACGACGTCACCGCCAACGTTCGCACCATCGCCTCGGTACCGCTTCGTCTTCGTGATTCGACGACCGTCGCCGTCCGCGGGGAGATATACCTGCCTATCTCCGAGTTTCGCGCGCTCAACGAGCGCGGGGCGACCGCGTACGCTAACCCGCGCAACCTCGCCGCCGGCAGCCTCCGGCGAGCGAAATCGGCCGAAACCGCCGCCGTCCCGCTGACGATGTTCGCCTACGAGGCGTACTTCGACAGCGAGCGCCACGCCTCCCACCGCGACATACTCCATCGGATGATACAGCTCGGTTTCCGGTTGAACCCGACCGTCGGCTTTTTCAGCGCCGACCCCGCGCAGCTCGATGGCGAACGCGAGCGATTCCCCGGCGCCGTCATCGGCGATCTGGCGAAGCTACGCGAATTCATCACCAGAGAAACCGAAGAGCGCTCCGTGCGCGACTACGAGATCGATGGACTCGTACTCAAGCTCGACTCGCTCGAACGCCGCGAGATGCTCGGCTATACCGGCCACCACCCCCGATGGGCGATCGCATACAAGTTCGAGTCGCCGGAGGGGGTCACCACCGTCCGGGCGATCGACGTGCAGGTCGGCCGCACCGGGCGGGTCACCCCCGTTGCCCGCGTCGAGCCGGTCTTTATCGGCGGCACGACGGTGAGCAACGTCACGCTGCACAACCAGGCGTACGTCGATGCGCTCGAGCTCGGTATCGGCGATATCGTCGCCGTCAGCCGCCGCGGTGACGTCATCCCCGCCGTCGAACGCGTGGTCGAGAAAAACCCCGAAAGCGGCGGCGCGTTCCACATGCCCGAACGCTGTCCGAGCTGCGACAGCGTGCTCGAGCAGCACGGCGCCCACCACTTCTGCGTCAACTACGAATGCCCGGCGCGCATGCGCGGCCAGCTCTACTTCTTCGTCGGCCGCTCCCAGATGGATATCGACTCGCTCGGCACCGAAACGCTGTCGCTGCTCATCGATGAGGGGATGGTGCGCGATGTCGCCGATATCTACGACATCGACTTCGATCGCCTGCGAGAGTACGAAGGCTTCGGCGACAGGAAAATCGCCGCACTCCGCCAATCGATCGAGGAGAGCCGCAGCCGGCCGTACCGCACCGTGCTCGCCTCGCTCGGCATACCGGAGATCGGCCCGAAAGTCGTCGAGCTCCTCGCCGATGCCGGCTATCACTCAATCGACGACCTCTTCGCCGTCGCCGACGCCGGCGACCCCGAGCCGCTTCTCGCTATCGACGGTATCGGCGAGCGGACCGCCGAGGTCATCATCACCGAACTCTCTCGCCCCTCCCTGCGCGACCTCGTCGCCCGCCTGCGCGCGCACCGACTGAATTTTTCCGAAGATGGTGATGCCTCGCGCGGCGACGACGGCGTGCCGCAGCTGTTCGCCGGGCAGGTGTGGTGCGTAACCGGCAGCTTCGAGCACTTCAAACCGCGCTCACGGGCGGCCGAACAGATCAAGCGCCGGGGTGGTCGCGTCGCAGGCGATGTCAGCGGCAGGACCACCCATCTCCTGGCCGGTGAGAACGCCGGCAGCAAGCTCGCCCGCGCCGGCGAACTCGGCGTGGAGATCGTCGACGAGGCGAGCTTTCTACAGATGCTCGGTGGTGGGAAGGCGGAGAGCGGTCACGGCCCCGACTGATCATTCATTCGCTGGAATCCGAAAAATGACAACTCCTGCTTTCGTGCGCTACAATAGATATGCGCCCTATTTCAGATTGTCAGTTGCGACAAGTCAGCAAAGCAGCGAGTTGGGGAAACAGTGCAGCGTGAGGATATAAATAACTTCGACGCACGTCTCGATCGAGTCGCGCGGCATATCGACCGGGTTGAAGAATGTCTGGGGCTTCTGCTGCCGCAGGCAGCGCGGGACTCCGTGCCGGATCGACCGAAGGCGGTGCGGGCGTTCGAACCGGCGCCGTTCGAGCTGCCGGAGGATACACCGGTATTCGATCTCTTTCTCCGGCACGTCATACAGGGATACCGCGAGGAGATTGCACTCGATCCGTTCGACGAGGCGGTGCGCGGTCGTGTTGAGAGCGCCGACGATCCGTTGTGTGCGCTCGACTTCGACGGGGTGATTACATTCGCAAACGGGGCGCTGTGCTCGTTGCTTGCATGCTCGCCCGACGATCTGGTGGGGATACAGTTTGCGTCGCTGGTCGCCCCCGAGTATCAAGCCGCGGTTCACGCGAGACTGAACGAGTTATCCCGGCACGATCGAAAGGGGCAGGCGGCTTCGACAAACGATATTCTGCTGTTTCGAACCGAATCGAAGTCAGGAAAGCGGTTCTCGATCGAATGCGTGGTGCTTGGCTGGAGGATCGGACAGCAGTGCGGGATCATCGCGGTCCTGCGAGATCTGAATATCCACCACAGTATGCTGGAGGAGTTCCGTCGGGCACGCCTTGACTACGATACGCTTTCCGAGACCATTACCGAGGCGGTTTTGCGGATTACCGAGGGTTTTCGCATCGTGTATGCGAACTCCGCGGTCAAACAGACGTTCGGCTATGCGCCGGGCGAGGTTATCGATCAGCCTTTCGAGATGCTCTTCCCGGACGGAGAGTTCGAGCGCTACCGGGAGACGTTTCGCAAGCACTTCTTCATAGACGATGCAGACCGCGAGCGCTTCGGCCTCGATCGGACCATCGAAGTTCTCGGAAAGCACAGAAATCGCGGCGTCTCCCCAATGGAGTTGTCGCTCGGCAACTCGAAACAGGACAGCAACCGCACATTGACCTGCATCGTGCGCGATATAACGCATCGCAAAACGATGGAGCGAAAGCTGCGCCACCTCGCCTACTACGACAAACTCACCAATGTGGGGAATCGCGATCTGTTCAATCTCGACGTGCAGGGCCTTCTCGAGTCGGTCCGCGAGCGGCAGGACGCCAAAGCGGCGGTGCTCTTTCTCGATCTCGACGGCTTCAAACAGGTCAACGACACGCTCGGGCACGAGGCCGGCGACCGACTGCTCGTCGATACCGCGCAACGTTTGCGGCGTTCGTTGCGTGACGAAGACGGGGTGTACCGCTTCGGTGGAGACGAGTTCGTCATCCTGCTTCGGCGGCTGACGCGCGAAGAAGATGCCGCGGTGGTGGCGAACAAGCTTCTCGCGACTATCCGGATGCCGTACGAGATCTCCACTGAGCCGGGCAAGACGTCGCGTGCGACGGTCGGCGTCAGCATCGGCATTGCCTGCATCCCGCGCCACGGCACGAGTCTGGACGAAATCGTCCGGACCGCCGACATAGCGATGTATGAGGCCAAGCACCGCGGCAAGAACCGCTTCGCCGTCTTCTCGCGCGAGATCGACTCTCGCAACGCCCTGCGCTGGGAGATTCGTCAGGGAATTCAGAGAGGACTGGAGAGCAATCACTTCTACCTCTGCTATCAGCCGGTGGTCGATCGCGACGGGCATCTGAAAGGCATCGAGGGGCTCCTGCGCTGGGACGATCCGTCGAAAGGCACTATCTACCCCGACACGTTCATTCTGGTTGCCGAGGAATCGGGATTGATGGTGACGCTCGGCAACTGGGTTATCCGCCGGGCGTGTCGCGAGTTCAAGAGACTGATCGACCGGACGCCCCACGATCTCTACCTCGCTGTAAACCTCTCCCCGAAACAGCTGGAGGATTCCTCGTTTGTGGAGAGCATCGAGCAGGCGGTTCGGGGCTCGGGCGTGAGTGCGGAACGGATTCAACTCGAGATTACCGAAACCTCGCTCATGAGCGCTCCACAAAAGGCGGTGCAGCGCATCGAGGAGCTAAAGGCGCGTCTGCCCGGACTTACAATCTCCATCGACGATTTCGGAACCGGTTTCTCTTCGCTGAGCTATCTCTCGCAACTCCCGGTCGACACCCTGAAAATCGACCGCACGTTCGTAGCTGAGCTTGATAACCACGAGAACGACACATCCGAGAAGATAACGAATGCGATCATCAACCTCGCGCACTCACTCGACCTCAATGTTGTCGCCGAAGGGGTGGAGACCGAGAGCCAGTGGCGCTACCTACGCGAACACGGCTGCGATACGCTGCAGGGCTATCTGTTCAGCCCTGCAGTGAGCTTCGCGGATCTGCCGGAGCTGCTCGAGCGGCTTTCCGATCGCCGCGAGCCTGCCGCCGGTGATCACACCCCGGTGGAACGTCGCACGGCGGTAAGCTGAGCCCCTATGACGATAACCGACATCCGACACGACGTTGTTCCCATCCGGTCCTCGATCCGCAATGCGGTCATCAGCTTCGAGAACATGACCGCCGGGGTGGTCGCCGTGGTGACCGACGTCGTTCGAGACGGCCGTCCGGTGATCGGATACGGTTTCAACTCCAACGGCCGCTACGACGCCGACGGGCTGCTGCGCGACCGCTTCGTACCGCGACTGCGCGCGGCGAATCCGGACTCGCTCCTCGACGACTCCGGAGCGAACCTCGATCCGCACCGGATCTGGGAAGTGATGATGGCGAACGAGAAGCCCGGGGGCCACGGTGAGCGATCGGTCGCCGTCGGTACCGTCGACATGGCGGTGTGGGATGCGGCGGCGAAGATCGCCGGATTGCCGCTCTATCGGCTGCTCGCCGACCGGTACAACGGCGGAGTCGCCGACGAGTCGGTCTTCGTCTACGCCGCCGGCGGCTACTACTACCCGGGCAAGGGACC
>PUOG01000301.1 GCA_003552745.1 Spirochaetaceae bacterium | reverse complement strand
CGTAGCAGCAATGCTTGTACTTCTTTCCGCTGCCGCACGGGCACGGATCGTTTCGACCGGTTTTCATGATAATAGTGTAGCCCGTCGAACGGCGCGGGACAAGCGTTTCGGAATGTCGCGCAGCGCCTGGTGTTTCGCCGTTAGGAAGGTGGTCTCTTTATCTTGCCTCGATGTGTCGGAAAAATGTTCACTCTACCCGAAGGACACCGTGCATGCGAGAGAATCCTGACCGGAGTTTTACACCGAGCTCGAGTGAGCTGAGTCTGTTCTTCAACAACTCGATTTTCGGCGCCTTCTTTATGATGCTCGACGAGCCGATCGCGTGGAGATCCGACGGCGAGCGCTCGAGTTCTTTCGGCATGATCCGGCTCAGGAGCGGTTGCTGTTGACGGCCATCTTTGACACGGGCCAACACCGGCAGGTAACCCGGGAGCGGAAAGCCGACGGTTCGGAGGCGTACTTCGAGGGCGACTACGTAGCGCTCATCAACGCCGACGGTAACGTCAGCGGAGTGTTCGGTGTTCAGCACGATGTGACCGAGCGCATACAGGCCGAGCGACAGCTGCGCGGATCGCTCAAGGAGAAGGAAGCTTTGCTATCGGAGATCCACCATCGTGTGAAGAACAACCTCGCTGTGGTTTCTTCGCTGCTTAATCTCCAGCGCTACAGGGAGATATCGGACACCGCGAAACGAGAACTCGGCGACAGTGTGGCGCGCGTCGACGCCATGGCTCGGGTACATGAGATGCTCTACGAGTCGGACGACTTCCTTTCGCTGCGAAGCGGAGAAATCGTTCAGCGTCTGTTCAACCATCTCGTTACGATTTTCGCTCCGGATAAGCACATTGATGTTTCGGTCGTGGACGAGGGAAGTACGCTCGAAGTCGGGCAGGCGATCCCGTTCGCGCTCATCACCAACGAGGTGCTGACGAACTCCTTTAAACATGCGTTCAACGATCGGGACGATGGCCGGATCGACGTCGAGATCGGCGGCGACAACGGAACCCGATTTGTGCTGAGCTTCCCACGGCGGTAAATAGCGAAGACGCCGGCCGGCTGCCACCTATACCGGCGACACCGAGCCCTTGACCGGGCGCCGCCGTCTAAGTAACATCATATATATGATTGAGAAGATATTGGAACATGGAATGGACCCACAAACCTACCTCGGCGAGGTGCGTAACTACCGCTCGCTCATGCGCTCGCTCGCGGAGGAAGCGAAGGTCGACGCCCAGCATAGCCGTCGGCTTGCCGCCACGGCCGAACGTACCGGCGCAGAGTACGCATCACTGATGACCGAGGACTGGTGCGGTGACTCCGCGTGTAACGTGCCGATTCTCGCGCGGCTGTTCGCGGACGCCGGTCTGCCGTTCCGGATCGTTCGTGGGTCGGAGCTCGAGGAGCTGAAGAACCGCTACGAGTCGCAGGGTGACGATCACATCCCGGTGGTCTCGGTCTGGCGAGCGGACGGAACCGAACTCGCTCGTTGGATCGAGGCGCCCGAGGCGGTCGAAGAGCGAAAGAACGCGTGGAAGGCCGAACGCCCGCACTTCGAACAGTTGTACGAGCGACGGAAGACCGGCGACCGGGAAGCGGCGAAGGAGTTCGGCACGCTCTACCGGCAATTTCTCGAAGAGATGGCCGGATGGTATCGCGACGGCATGTGGGCCGAGACAACCCGCGAGGTGGTCGAGGCGCTCGAGCAGGCCGAATAGCGGTATTGCCTCGGCGTCGCGCCGGAACGGGCGATCGGCCACTCGGCCGGCTACCTTCTATCCGGTGATCCCTGCCTCACCAAGAAGCACTTGAACGGAGTGCTGCTCCGGCGGCGTGAGTGTGCGTTCCGGCGCGGCGCAGTGCGGTGTTACCCCCGGGACGACGAGGCTCGCTGCGTACTTGAAGGTCGCCACGAAGTTCGGTGCCGCGGTGTAGATCGGCATGAGCGCATTTATGCGCAACTGGATCTCATGCATGCGTACCGCATCGCGGGAGTCGAAGGCGTCGAACGCCTCACGAAAGAGGCGCGGCACGAGGTTTGTGAGACCGTTGACCGTGCCTGCACCCCCGCCGAGCAGATTCACGTAGATGTACTCATCGAAGCCGGACAGGACCGCGAAATCCGACCGCCGGCCTTCTATCGCGCGAACGATCGCACGGGTGTGGCTTATCGAATCGATCGTGTCCTTGATTCCCACGATGTTCGGGTGGGAGTCTGCGAGCTCCGCGATAACCTCCACCGGCAGCTCGTAACCGGTGCGCGCCGGGAAACTGTAGAGCAGGATGTCGATTTCCACCGCTTCGGCGACCGTACCGTAGTAGTTGAGCAGTCCGGCTTCGCCCACGGGGAAGTAGTAGGGTGGGATGATCATGGCCGCATCGGCGCCCTCGTCCTCGGCGAACCGGGTCAGCTCGACGACTTCCCGCATGACCGTGCCACCGGTTCCGACAATGACCTTGCAGCGGCCGGCCGCATGACCGACGGCGAAACGGATCAGGCGGCGTTTCTCTTCGGCGTCGATCGCCTGAAATTCGCCGATGCTCCCGAGCACGACGATTCCGTCGAGGCCGCCGGCGATCAGGTGGTCGTAGAGCTTTCCGGCAGCCTCGAGATCGATGCGTCCCTCGGCATCGAGCGGGGTGACCGCCGGACAGAATACTCCGCGGTACTTTGGTCTGTCGTTTTCCATCATCTCTGTGATACTCCTCTACCAGTTGGTGAACGAGCCGTCGGGGCGGCGCAGCTGCGGTAGCGGTCTCGGTTCGTACGGATACTTCTCCAGCGTTTCGTGGGCGAGCTCGATTCCGAGGCCCGGAGCGGTCGGCGGGAGCAGATCGCCGTCCTTCCACACCGGCTGGTTCACAATGAGATCGGCGAGGCTCTCGTTCGGCCGGCGCGGCAGCTCCTGAACACCGAAGCTCGAAACGGCGAGGTTCAGGTGTAGGCACGCCGAGGTGCTCACCGGCCCGATCGGATTGTGCACCGCTACGCGAATGTAGTGCGTCTCGCACCAGCCGGCGATCTTCATCGCTTCGGTGATCCCGCCGCAAATGGCGAGATCGATGCGGGCGAAGTCAATCAGATCCTCTTCGATCAGCTGCCGGAACTCCCATTTGCTCCCGTACTGCTCGCCGGCGGCGATTGGAACTGCCGAGCGGGTCCGGAGCATCCGGTACGAGTTGATGTTCTCGGCACGCAGCGGGTCTTCGATGAAGTACGGACGAATCCGTTCGGCTTCACGACAGAGGGTGACCGCGTTGCTCGGATCGATTCGAGTGTGAACATCGAGGCACAGGTTGATGTCTTCTCCCACCGCTTCGCGCAGTGCCTCCATCTGCGAAATCGTCCGGCGGACGGCGGCCGCCGGTTCGAAGTGTGCACCGTCTGCCGGGCATCCCCAGCGCAGAAACCGCCATCCCTCTTCGACGCGATGCTCGGCGGTGGCGACCAGCTCTTCGGTCGTGTCGCCGCCGATGTGCGGATAGCAGGCAACCTGCTCTCTCACCAGTCCGCCCAGGAGCTGATAGAGCGGCACGCCGAGCGCCTTTGCCTTGATATCCCAGAGCGCGATATCGACCGCGGCGATCGCTGCGGATAGTACGCGTCCGGCGGGGAAAAAGGCGCCCCGGAACATCATCTGCCAGAGATGCTCGGTCCGAAAGGCATCCTCACCGATGAGTACCTCGCGCAGATAGTCGAGAGCACCGAGTATCGCTCGTTCCTGTCCGGTCAGTCCGGCTTCACCGAGACCTCGGATTCCCTCGTCGGTCTCTATTTCTACGAAGAGAAACGTTCGCAGCTCCGAGACCGGATAGGCATTAACTGCTGTGATTCTCACGGCGCCCCCTGATTAAGCTTATACGGACGCACGGAGATTGAAAATCCTCTATGCGCTCGCGTCACGATTGGTCGCGTTATTCTTGTGTTCGGCGTCCAGCGGCGCGCGAATGTGGAACTCGGTGCGATCGGTTCGTTTCACTTCGATCGACCCGCGAATCTGGCCCACGAGCGCAGAGATCAACTGCAATCCAAGGGTCGAAGGGTTCTCGAAATCGATTTCCGAGCTGGGAGGTTTGCCGTTGTTGGCAACCGAAAACTCGACCTTCGAGTTCTCGTTGTCGTACCGAAGTCGTACCGTGAGCGTCGGCTCTTCATCTCCGGGTAACTCGCCGCTGAAGGCGTGCTTCATCGCGTTCGTTGCAAGCTCGTTCAGGATAAGTCCGAGCGTCACCGCAGCCCGGGTGTCGATCGTGATCGGGTCGATGTCGAACACGGTGCGAATAGGTCTACCTGCGTGAAGCGATACGACGCTGTGAATCAGTGTTTCGACGTAATATGCGAAGTCGACTCGTGATACATCGTCGCCTTGATTGAGGCGATCGTGAATATACGCGATCGCGCGTACCTGATTGCGGATATCGGAAAGATCGGCTGCATCCCCGAGCGACTGGTCCTTCAGCGAAATGAGAGAGGAGACCATGTTGAGGTTATTCTTCACCCGATGGTTCAGTTCCGACATCAGCCGGTCCTTCTGTTCGAGCATCCCCTCCAGCCTGATTTCCGCGAGCTTGCGCTTGGTGATATTCGTGTGTGTTACGACGATGCGCGGGCCGAAGCGCGTTTCGAAGCGACGAGCCCGCATGAGAAACCAGCGCGTCGCGCTCGGGCTGTGACACGGATACTCAAAGGTGATCTCTTGCTCTTCCGCGTCGAGCATCGCCTGCATGAGCTCGGCCGCCTTCGCGGCGTCATCCTCCGAGCCGACCGATTCGGGATGCTCGGCGGGGTCACGGCGGACGGCAGCGAGAAGCGGCTTGAGATAGCTGTGGCCGACGCCGTGTGAGCTCCAGCGCAAGCCGTTCTCGATGCCGAAGCGACGCCATGCGGCGTTGACCGCGATAATCGTACCGATTCGGTCGAGCACCGCTATACTGTCCGGTATCGCGTCGATTACTCCAGTGAACAGAGCGTCGGCCTCGCTCCTGGTACGGGAGAGCTCGAGAGCGTTCGAAATCCACTGCCGGACGACAAAATCGTCGAGGCCGTACGGTATGCAGCCGAAGTGCGGCAGCTTTTCCAGTTGTTTGATGAGCGCGTCAGCGGTCGGATCGACGAAGAAGAGCGATGGGATATCGCTTGCATCGGCGAGTGACTGTGCGGTCTTCGCAACCTCATCGTCTTTGTCGCCGTTCGTCGCGACGACCGTCAGATCGATTCTCTGCCCGTTGCCCAAGAGGGGTATCGCCTCCGAGAGCGACCCGACGATCCGTACGCGACAGCCGG
>PUOG01000365.1 GCA_003552745.1 Spirochaetaceae bacterium | reverse complement strand
TCTCCGACTTCGAGACCCTGGACGGTATCTACGAGCATCTCGACGATATCAAGAGCGAGAGTCAGCGCCGAAAGCTGATCGAAGGACGCGACAGCGCCTACGAGAGCAGACGCCTCGTGACACTGGCGCTGGACGCACCGGTAGACGACGGGCTCGAGCAGTTCGATGTGCCTGCCTCACTCGATTACGCGAGCGCGATACCGTTTTTCGAGGAACAGGGGATGTCGAGCATCGTCCGTGAGCTCAGGGAGCGCGGAGGGGCAGACGGCGCCGCCGTTGAAAGCGCCGCCGTTGAAAGCGCCGCCGTTGAAACTGCGCCGCAGAAACCGACGCCGTCCGATCGCGAATCCGATCGTCTCGCCGCCCGACTCGGTGCGATCGAAGGCGAATACGAGTGTATCCGTGATCTCGATGCGCTCGACCGATGGGTGGAGGCGGCGCGTTCGGCGAAACGGTTCGCGTTCGACTCGGAGACCGACGGTCTGGATGCGATGGTCGCCAAACCGATCGGCTTCTCGCTTTCCACCGAGCCGGGAAACGGCTGCTATATTCCTTTGCACGGCCCGGACGGTGCGGAGCTCGACGAGGCGCAGGTGCGGCAACGATTGCGGCGGCTGCTCGGCGACGAGGATGTCACCATCATCGGACAGAATCTCCAATACGACTATAAGGTGCTCGTGCGGTGGGGTGTGGAAATGCGCGGGACTCTCTTTGATACGCTGGTCGCCGCCTGGCTCATCGACGCAACCGCGAGCAGCTACGGTATGGACAAGCTCGCGCTGAACTATCTCGGCTATACCACGCTTCACTACGACGATGTGGTGCCGAAGGCCCCGCGCGGCGGTGAGCGGGAGACCTTCGAGAGTGTCGATCTCGAAACCGCAACACGGTACGCCGCCGAAGACTCCGATATTACGCTCCGGCTCGCCGATCTCTTCGAGACGCGGCTGAGCGAGGAAGGGCTGAGTCCGCTCGCCGACGAGCTGGAGATGCCGCTCGTGCGCGTTGTAGCAGAGATGGAGCGCGAAGGGATCGCAGTCGATACGCAGGCGCTCGAGCGCTATTCGGACGAGCTCATCGAGGAGCTCGGCAGAATCGAACAGGAGATCTACCGCCTGTGCGGTCGCGAGTTCAATATCAACTCGACGCAGCAGCTGCAGAAGGTGCTCTTCGAGGAGCGGGGGCTGAAACCGGTTCGCAAGACGAAGACCGGTTACTCGACCGATACGTCGGTGCTCGAGGAACTGTCGGCCGAGGATCCGGTGCCTGAGCGCGTGTTGCGACATCGGACACTGAACAAGCTGAAGAACACCTACGTCGACGCGTTGCCGAAGTTGGTCAATGAGCAGACCGGCAGAATTCACACGAGCTTCAGTTTAACCGGTACCGCGACCGGCAGGCTTTCGAGCCGATACCCGAATCTGCAGAATATTCCGATCCGCGACGAAGAGGGACGACGCATTCGAAGCGCGTTCGTGCCGGCGAAAGGGAATCTGTTCGTGAGTGCGGATTACGCACAGATAGAGCTCGTGGTACTCGGCCACCTGTCGGGCGATCCCGGTCTGGTGGCCGCCTTTCGCGAAGGTCGGGATGTACACAGCGCCACCGGTGCAATGATCTTCGGCGTCGACCCCGAAGAGGTCACCGCCGAGCAGCGTCGTATTGCGAAGACGATCAATTTCGGAGTGATGTACGGGATGTCCGCCTTCCGTCTCAGTCGTGAGCTGGGCATTCCGCGAAAGGACGCCGACCAGTTCATCGAGAAGTATTTCGCCACGTACAGCCGGATCAAGGAGTTCGTCGACGAATGCGTGGAGCGGGCCAAGGAGCGGGGATATACCGAGACGATGCTCGGACACCGCCGGGCGCTCCCGGAGTTGAACAGCCGAAACCGTGCCGAGCGTCAGGGAGCCGAACGGGTTGCCGTCAACACGCCGATCCAGGGCAGTGCAGCGGATATCGTCAAGCGAGCGATGCTGCGGGTCGACGATCGGCTCCGGGGTGAGCGGTTGCGTGCGCGTCTGATCCTGCAGGTTCATGACGAGCTCATGATCGAGTGCCCTGTGGACGAAGAGGGGTCGGTTCGCGCGATTCTCGAAGAGGAAATGCCGAACGCAGTCGAGCTCACCCTTCCGCTGCGGGTCAGTATCGAAAGCGGAAATAGTTGGGGGGATTTCCATTAATGGTGTTGGGCGTCTGCGGCCCGTATTGCTCCGGGAAGAATGAGGTGGCCGGACGTTTCGTCGACTGGTACCGTTTCTCCGAAATCGATGTCGACCGTGTGGGGCACATAGCGCTCACACGGCGCAAGGATGAGGTCGCAGGTGAGTTCGGCTCCGGCATTGTCGGCAGCGGCGGCGAGATCGACCGAAAGGCGCTCGGCGGCATCGTGTTCGATGACAGCGCGCGACTGAAGGCGCTGGAGCGGATCGTCCACCCCGAGATGGTGCGGATCGTGACTGAGGAAGCGGGGATGCGCCGCGGAGAGCGCTTGCTGATAAACGCCGCCCTGCTGGTGTACATGCGACTGGATGAGCTGTGCGACGCGGTGATCGCTGTGGATGCACCCGCTGCCGTACGTTTGTGGCGCGCTCTGCGCCGGGATGGACATTCGTTCTCTGCGATTCGCCGGCGAATGCAACGGCAGAGAGGACTCAAATTCCGCTCCGATCGTGTCGATACATTTATTGTGCGAAACGTGGGAACCCGCGGCTTGCTCGACAGGCGCGTGAACCGAATCGCCCGCACTCTCGGCGTTGCAGAATGCCGAACGGAGAATAAGCAGGAATATGGATCACCGTAAGCTACTGATAATTATCCTCTCGGTTGCGCTGTTTGTAGCACTGATTCTGGGAATTGCGCTGCTCGCTTACTATCCCGGCGACGACGATGAGCACGTGGTGCAGCGGGAGCGGCAGGACTTCGATCCCATCGAGTTCGTGCGCCGCTCTGAAGATCCGGAGCCCGAGCTGACCGATGACGAGGACGACGATTTCGTGATCATCTACGGCACGCGAGAGCCGGACGACGAGGTCGCTGCTCGACCGGAGCCGGATAGACCCGAGCCGGAGCCGGCCGAACCGCGGGAGCCTGCCGAGCGACCCGAGCCGGAGCCGGCCGAACCGCGGGAGCCTGCCGAGCGACCCGAGCCGGAGCCGGAGCCACCCGAACCGGAAGTGCGTGAGCCGACGGCACGCCCTGAACCCGAACGGCCGACTCGCGAGTACTGGATCCAGGTCATATCATCCTCCAGCCGCGATACCGCCGAAGCGGCGAAGGCACGCCTTAGTGAGCAGAGTCTGGGAAGTGTCATATTCCCTGTCACGGTGGACGGGCGGAACTACTACCGTGTCCGCGTCGGTCCCTATGATGACCGGGGTGAAGCGAACAAGTTCCTCGAATGGGTGCAGAATCTTGACGGTTTCGAGCAGAGCTACGTTTCGCTCGTAACCCGCTCTTAGCCGAGCGTGCGATGTAGTCCCACTGTCAGATCTGGAAGTCGTGCACCGTTGCTCCGTCGCGCTGCCTGGTGACATATTCGGAGGGACGGTTGTAGACCTTGCTTCCGGGGGGAACCGAGCTCGTGATCCAGACGTTACCGCCGATCACCGACCCGGCGCCGACGGTTGTCTCACCGCCGAGAATCGTTGCTCCCGCGTAGATGGTAACGTCGTCTTCTATCGTCGGATGACGCTTCTTGTTCGCCTCTTCCTTCTTCACGCTGAGGGCTCCCAGCGTGACCCCCTGGTATATCTTGACGTTGCGGCCGATGACCGTCGTCTCGCCGATGACTACGCCGGTTGCGTGATCGATGAAGAAATAGTCTCCAATCGTCGCCCCCGGGTGAATGTCGATACCGGTACGTCCGTGCAGACTCTCGCTCATCATCCGCGGAAGCAGCGGAACGTCACGAATCCAGAGCTCATGAGCAATGCGGTGAATCATGATCGCCTCGACACCGGGATAGGCGAGAATCACCTCTTCATGCGACTTACTCGCCGGATCGCCGCGAAACGCCGCCTCGACATCGAGTTGAATTCGACGACGGATACCCGGTAACGCCTCGAGTAGCTCGATAACCACCCGCTCGGCTTCTTCGCGGGAGCTTTCGAGCTCTTCGCGCTCACTCAGCGAGTCGCACGGTACCGTTCCTTTCATCCGACGGCGAAAACAGATGCTGCGCTGGGTTTCGACAACCAGGTTGCGGAAAACGCGGTTAATCAGCTCCGAGATTGAGTAACGCAGATCGCTCCAATGGTGGGCGTCACTCTCCTGAAAGCCGGGAAACACGATCGATTCGAGATCGCGGATGATGCTCTCGACGCCGTCACGAGAGGGCAGATTCGGCCCGTCGAGATGGTTAATTCCGCCGACCTCCTGATACGACCCAAGCATATTAGAGACGATGTTGTCGATCCTGGAATGCATAACAGAGAAAGTATGCGCACCGCAGTACTGCAGGGTCAACCTCGGAACGATCCCGGGAGCGATCTCGAACCCGATGCTTTTTGCACGAATCGGGCAAATTGGGTAGCATGCCGGCATGCCCAGCAAGAGTGATCGCGAGAATTCTCACCTCGACTGGACCGAGCAGTCGCGCGAACCGGTGCTTAACGCGAAGATCTTCGATCTCGTGCGATCGCGGCGAACGAGTCGTGACGGACGGAGTGCCGAGTTCGTGCTCGTCGACTGCGCCGATTGGGTGAACGTAGTCGCCATTACGAAAAACCACGTCGGAGAGGAGTGCTTCATCCTCGTCCGTCAGTACCGTCCCGGTGGCGAGCGACAGACGCTCGAGTTCCCCGGCGGCATGGTGGATCCCGGCGAGCAACCGGTAGAATCCGCTGCACGGGAGTTCGCGGAGGAAACCGGCTACCGAGCGACGTGGTTCGAACAGATCGGGAAGACGAACCCGAATCCTGCCTTCATGACGAACAACGTACACACCTTTCTGGCCCACGAAGTGTCTCCGATCGAAGGCCGCCGCAATCTGGATCAGAACGAGATAGTGGATGTGGAGATGGTCCCCGTCGAGCGCCTTGCAAAGCAGCTGGAGCCCGACTTCTTCGCTCACGGTGTTGTAATCATAGCGCTGTACTGGTACGAGCACCATGTCAATCTACGTTGATCTCGATCGGATGATATACGGTGCCGCCGTCGCCGTTACCGTTGTCCTCGCGGTCGCCATCGGTGCGTTCGTGATCGAAGCGCTCCACAATGTCTACCACGTCGGTGACTGGCACGCCGGGCCGGTCGCGCGCGTACTCGTCGTGCCGGTGGGAGTG
>PUOG01000250.1 GCA_003552745.1 Spirochaetaceae bacterium | reverse complement strand
CCGCTTCGGTGCGCTGATAACGCTTCAGGTACTCGGCAAGCTCCTCACCGATCGGAAACTGCGGCTTGCGCTCGCGAATCCTCACCATGCTCTGTGCAGGAATCTGCCGTACCATTACTCTTCCGTCCTCCGGATGAACTCCATATCACGGACACGACCTGTAGAAAGTCGAAACCTCCGATACTCCCCATCACCACTCATATCGGAGAAGGAGAGACTCCACGTCCCCAGCTGCCAGGTACTCGCCCCCGCGTAAGAAAGACTCGTTCGACTCCTACCCGGACGCTCAAGATACAGCGAATGCCCTTCGCGCGCCAGGACGTACTCAACATCCAACTCGCGGCTGTAGAAGACTCCGGCATACGGTTCGGTCAACCTGGCAAGCTCCTCCTGCAGGAGAATCGTGGCGATTTGCTCGGTTACTCGGCCGGCAACGATATCGTCTCGATTCGAGAAAACGATTATCGATGCCCCGAGCTCCGGAAAGTAGCGGTAATCGTGTCGAAACCCCATGAATCGCGCACTATGTCCGAGCCACCGGTAGGAGCGCCATTTGTCCCGACGCAACCCGAAGGCATAGCGCGCATCCCGATCGAGCGATGAGCGCATTACCGAATCGATATCGAGCGGATCGTCTCGGCGCAGGCGGTCCCAGCGTATCCAGTCGGAGAGAGTGGTGTAGACCCCGCCGTCTCCGTATCCCTGCCACGTGTTCAAGTACGCATGCGCCCAATCGTCGCCTCTCGGCTCGTAGCCGATAGCGCGTTGAGAGACTACTCGTCGGCGATCGACCTGGACGTGCGTCTCATCCATACCCATCGGCTCAAACAGCTCGCGCTCGGCGAAACGATCGAAGCGTTCACCGGATATCTCTTCTACGACGGCGGCCAGTGCCATATAGTTGCTGCTCGACTCACGTACAGATGACCCTGGTCGAATCGTGAGTGTCTCCGCCCGGTAGACGGTATCGAGGTACTCGCTGAGCGAAAGAGGGTCGGCGACGCTGATGTCGGCAACATCAATCAGCTCGAAATAGTCGGGCAGGCCGGCGCTCTGGCGAATCAGATGTCCCACCGTGACATCCTCGGCCCATTCCGGCCAATCGTCGAGGATATCGCCGACCCGATCGCCGGAGTCGAGCTCGCCGTCCCGCATCAACACGGCCCCGGCTGCACCCGTCACCTGTCGGGAGAGCTGTGCCGCGTAGAAGCGTGTCTCGACGGTAATCGGCACGCCGTAGTCGAGGTTCGCTACCCCTGCTTCCCGCCGGTATCTGACCCCACCGTCGTCGACAATCGCCACGGCGATTCCCGGTTCATCCGGCTCAACAAGCGATTCGATAAAATCGTCCAACTGCTCTCGCCGGTCGCCATTCATGTCCAGAAGCCGCTCGGTTTCATCCGGTGGCTCCTCCGAAGCACCGCTTCCCGCCGCCGGGTAACCGGCGAGGACCATGACCATCGACACGCCACAGAAGATGATGTATTCGCGTGCGCGTGCTCTCATGGGTCGTCGTCCGGGTGGAAGTGATTCCGGCGTCGAAATGTGAGCTCACCGAGGTCCATCGAGCGCAAGACGAAGTACTTCCCATCGTCGGCATATTCGAGCCGCCGACCTCCGCTCGTAAACTCGCCGTCGCCCCGGTGTACGAGCCGCCGTGCCGGCCGACGACCGTGTTCGAGGTAGAGCTCGCCATCGTGCAGCGTGACCGAATATCTCGCACCAAGCGAATCGTGCTCGAACTCACCGACATATTTCCGGAGATCCTCCTCGAACCGATCGGCAAGCAGCTCATCGACGATACGTACCGAGTACGAGTACGGACTGACATCGGCTCGGTTGCAGAACACCGACACGGCGATCTCCTCCTCCGGAAGATAGAGAAACTGCGTGCGAAAGCCCATGTAGTTGCCGTCGTGAGCGAAGGTTTCGATGCCACGATACGTTCCGGCGTAGAGCCCCGAGGCGTAGTTCAGTCGCCATCCGCTGTCGGTGATTCCGCGTTCGGTCATACGCTCGGCGAATCGCTTCAAAGGCGTGCGGTTGTCAACGAAGTTCCGACTCCAACGCGCAAAGTCGCCTACGGTCGTAACGAGCCCACGAGCCCCGATCCAGTCGGCGTGACCGCGATAGAACTCACCGAATTGCGTGCCGAGTCGGATATAGCTCATGGCACGGTCGGGAATAGGTCGGGTAGGGTCATCGTGAAAGTGGGTTTGTTCCATCCCCGATGGATCGAAGAAGTTCCGCTCAGCATAGTCGTTCAGACTCTCGCCGGATACCCGCTCGATGACCTTCGCAATCAGTACGTACCCGGTATTGCTGTAGAGATAGGCAGTTCCGGGGCGAAAGTTCAGATCGTCCTGGGCGAATACGAAGGAGAGCAGGCGTTCGCTGCTCGTGACCCGGTCGAGCCCCCGACCCTCGATCTGCAGGAGATGGATAATATCGCGCAGTCCGGAGGTATGGTGCAGAAGGTGGCGCAAGGTAATCGACGCGCGGTATTCGGGAAGCTCAGGCAGATAGTCGCGCACATCGTCGTCGAGATCTAACTGACCGTCCTGTTCAAGCAGAAGTAAGGCGGCAGCGGTTACCTGCTTCGAAAGCGAGGCCACCGAGAACCGGGTCTCGGGGGTAATAGGAATCCCGTAGTCGAGATTCGCACTGCCGTAGGCCTCCTTCAGCAGCACCTCCCCGCACTGCGTTACCGAGACCGCACAACCGGGCTCGTCGGAGGAGATCGCAGCGAAGATCTCGTCGGTTATCGGGCGCTCGTCAAACTGCGTAAGATCGTCATCGGCCGCCGACACGATCGCAAGGAGCAGGACGAACAACGACGAGCAGACGTAACGCAGACCGCTATGATGCCGAGCTTTCGGACCTCTCAAAACGCCTCAACCGATGCCCATTATAATCAGAAACTCGACGCACCGCACACCATTCTGTCGCGAAAAGCTGATCACCGAACTTCGAACACCAGATCGACCGACGCAGTCACCTCGATATCGCCGCTCGCGTACGCTTCCGGATCCACGGACTCGACCTGAAGCTGATCGGAGCGAACCATCGGGCGGGGGAAACTGAAGCTTTGCTCCCGAACGGCGTGTATGCGGCCGAGTTCAGCGTCGAGCGGTTCGAGCATCGCGAGCGCCTTCCGTCGCGCATCGTTTACCGCCTTCTGCAACGCCTCATCGGTTGCCGCACTGCGATCCGAGATATCGTAGCTGATGCTCCGCAGTCGATTCGCGCCGCGTTCGAAAATGGCGGCTACGACCTGCGGCAGCAGTTCGAGATCGTCGACAACAACCGATACATCGCGAACCGCCTGAAAGCCGTCGTCGACATACCGGCGGTTCGGTTCATCATAACGACGCAACGGTTGCAGTCGCAGCGACTCCATGCGGATCTCTCGCTCCGGGACACCGAGCGCACGAACCGCTTCGAGAGCGGCCGCCGACGCACGCTCATTCTCGAACCGTGCCTGATCGGCCTCATCCGCGCGGGTCTCCACGGCGAAGCGCACCGTGGCGGTGTCGGGAGCTACGCGGACCACCCCACGCCCGGATACGTGCAGCTGCCGCTCCTCGGAAGCTGCCGGTTCGTTTGCAGTCGCACATCCGGTGGCGACGGCGAGAGCAGCGGCGAAAGCGATAAGGAGAACGAGCGGACGTAGAATCGATGTTTTCATATCGAGTCTCATTATAGCGCACGTCCGCTACGACATCGCGCCGGCTGATCGATTGTCGATGATTCGAACGGTTCACGCTCCCGTTGACAGACACGTGCGACCCTGATACAAGAGCATTCGTTAGAACAAGCATATACGCGCGACCGTCGTATAATGGTTATTACCCCAGCCTTCCAAGCTGGAGATGTGGGTTCGATTCCCATCGGTCGCTGAGCTGGATTGACGCCGCCTTCAGCCGAGGCGGCGTTTTCATGTGTGTTGCCGTCAGAAGTTACCGTCGAGCGCCCGGCGAACGGCAGGGCGGTTCGACCTGAATCGCTTCATCGACAGGTTCGCAGGTCTTGCCAACATGTATATTCGAGAGCACAGGAGCGTGAGCCATGGCACAACGTGGAGAGATTTTCTCGCAGCGAGTGAATCGGGAGAACAGGACGTACTTTTTCAACATCAAGGAAAATCGCCGTGGCGATCTCTTCCTGGCGATCGTCGAGAGTAAGAAGCTCGCCAGCGGGGAGTTCGAGCGGCATCAGGTTATGGTCTACGAGGAAGACCTGGTACCGTTCTCCGACGGGCTGAAAGAGGCGCTCGATGTCATGCGCAAGGAACGCTATCAGCGGGCGACACGGCACGAAAAGTCCGTCGATGAATCGGGCACGCGCCGTGATCGCTGAGCGCACGGCGGTGTTCGGCGGTCGGATATCCTTTGTGTGAGGCGAAGCCGTAGCGGCCGTCCCACTCGCTGTATCGGCGCATCCAGCGATCGCGCCAGACCTTCGCTACGATACTCGCAGCCATGACCTCCGGAATCTCGCGATCGCCTCCGACGTGCGCCCGCACCGTAATGCCGCATCGCCGCCGGGTTCGCTCACTCCACCGATCGCTATGCTCCGAGGAGGCGGTCGGCGGACCCGGTTCTACCGCCGATCGACCGAGTTCGGGACAGAAGCGGCCGTCGACGACGACCTCCAGCCGGTGCGCTAAGCTCGTCTTCTCGCTGAGCGCAGCAAACGCACGCGACATCGCCGCCAACGCCGCGTGATGTATGTTCATCGCGTCGATTTCCGCCGGCCAGACCCAGCCGACCGCCCATTGGGCGTCGCCCGTCACGATCGAGTTCGCGATGGTCTCACGTTGAGACGCCGAAAGCGCCTTACTGTCGGCCAGGCGAGCCGTCTCGAAACGGGGGCCGAGTATTACGGCAGCCGCGGTAACCGGGCCGGCAAGCGGTCCCCGTCCCGCCTCATCGATTCCACACAGTTCCACGGTGAGCGTAGTCTACGGTTGGCCCGGCGGAGCGTGCAAGCTCCCCGGGTGTACGGTCTTCCGCGGACAGTCGCGCGCCCGGCGCTCGTGCGAACCGCTTCCGCCGGGGCTGAATGTGCTGAGGCGCAATGTTGACCGGGACGAAAGCACCTTGGTAAGGTTTGCCGCAATCGGTGCGGTCCTCGGCACACGTGCCGCCGCGGCGGAATCGCGCGAGTTCGCCGCCGACGCCGGTGACCGGCTATACAGGAGAACAAGTGTTTCTTAAATCGATCGAACTGTTCGGATTCAAGAGCTTCGCCGATCGCTGCAAGCTCGAATTCACCGACGGGGT
>PUOG01000064.1 GCA_003552745.1 Spirochaetaceae bacterium | reverse complement strand
GATCGAGGGGGGTAACGATTGGCAACGGGCTGCAACGTTGCGTAAGAGTGTGGAGCGCAATATATGACACCGATTCGAGAGCCGGTCGATGGGAATGAAATGGCACGGGAGCTCGATGAGCGGTCGCGCTTCGGATCGTTTCGATCGTTGGAATTGCATCTGTTCCACGCGCAGGAGAAACCGACTGTCGCGCAGGAGATCGGGCGCATTCGCGAGTCCGAGTACCGCGCCGTCGGCGCCGGCCGCAACGTGGGGTGCGATCTCGACGATCGGGATCTTGACCGCCCCGGGTACCTGCAGCTCATCGCCTGGGATCCGGAAGAGAGCGAAATCGTCGCGATGTACCGTCTGATCGACTGCCGCGAAGCAATCCGCACTTCCGGGATTACGCTGCTTCGTACATCGACACTGTTCGAGTTTTCCAATCGGTTCGTGGAAGAGGTGCTCTCCCGGTCGGTCGAGCTCGGCCGCTCGGTGGTGAACAGTGCCGCCCGACGAGCGATACACGGGCTTTTTGCGATGTGGCAAGGGCTCGGCGGTGTGCTCAGCACGTGGCGACACGTCGAGTACTTCTTCGGGAACGTATCGATCTACCGCTCTCTCGGAGCGGAACGTACCGCGCGGATGGTCGCATTTCTTGACCATTGGCATGGAGACCCGATGCGACCGGTTCGCGCCGGAAACGTCGCAGAGCTTCCCCCGGCACCCGAAGACCCGCACGAACGCCCCAACATCCAGCTCCCGAGGGACCACGTGACGCAACGGGATCGTGACTTATCGAGCGTCGATTCATCGGCACTTGGGACGCCGCTTGTTGCATTCGCCCCCGAGGAATACCGAGCGGCATTCGAAACGTTTCGTGAACGGGCGTCAAAAGAAGGATGGTCGCTGCCGGCGATTCTGCTCTCATATCTCAAGAGCGCACCGACGATGCGCTCCTTTGATCTCGCGAGTGATCCGGATTTTGGAAATGCATGGGAACTCGCGATTCTCGTCGGACGAGAGGACTTTTCGCGGAAGACACGAAAACGGATAATGACGTTGTGAGACGCAGTCAAGCGTGATCACTCGCACGATCGTTGCTGTCGGTTCCCGCACACGTGCACCGGCCGGCTTCGCTGCACAGCTTTCGCTGCGCTCTCTCATTTGACTCGGGCGTTGTATACACGCGATAGTTGTATATACAATAATAATTGACCGGATCGAGATTTTCCGGTTACGGGGGACGCGATTGTGAATACGCACGACGTTGTCGTAATAGGGGGAGGAGCGGCCGGGCTTACCGTGGCCTCCGGATGTGCACAACTCGGAATGAAGACGGCGCTCGTCGAGCGCGAGCATATGGGAGGAGACTGTCTGCATTACGGCTGCGTGCCGAGTAAGACACTGCTCCATATAGCATCCCGGTTTCGCAGCGCCGCGGAAGTCCGCCGGTTTCTTGTACAGAGGGACGGATTGCCGTCCGAACTGACACCGGATATGTCGGCCATTAACAATCACGTTGCCGAAGTTGTCGATGCAATTGCATATCACGACTCCCCCGAGCGCTTTCGCTCGCTCGGAGCCGAAGTGTTTCTCGGCGAGGCGACCTTCAGATCGGCGAACGAAGTGGAAGTCGATGGGGAACGCCTCAGTGCTCGACACATCGTGATCGCCACCGGCAGTCGCGCAGCGATACCGCCGATTCCGGGACTGGAAGATATCGACTATCTGACTAACCGGAACATGTTCACCCTTGCCGAGCTCCCCCGCTCACTCGTGGTTCTCGGTGGTGGTCCGATCGGGGTGGAACTGAGTCAGGCCTACCGTCGACTCGGGAGCGAGGTAACCATCGTCGAGATGGCGCCGAGAATTCTTCCCCGCGATGACGCTCAACTCGCCGCTGTCGTCGAAGCCCGCCTCAAGCAGGAAGGTGTCCACGTTCTCACCGGAAATGCGGTAACGAGAGTCGATTCCGACGGACGGAAGAAGGTGGTCAGCGTGGGATCCGGCAGCAGCCGGCACACCGTGGAAGCCGAGCAGGTTCTCGTAGCCGCCGGACGGACGGCGAACATCGAGCAGCTCAATCTCGATTCGATCGGAGTCGCCGTGGAACGGGGCGCCGTCGTCGTAAATGACAAGATGCAGAGCTCGATTCCCCATATTTGCGCGATCGGTGACGCAAACGGCCGCTTTCCCTTCACTCACGTTGCCGGCGTGGAGGCGAGCGTGGTGGTGCGCCGCGTCGCGTTGCACGCCGGCGGGCGCGTAGACTACAGCACGGTTCCATGGGTCAGCTACACCGACCCGGAACTGGCTAACGCCGGCCACACTCAGGCGTCCGCGGAAGCGGCCGGAATACCGTGCCGCACCATCATCCAATCATTCTCTGCGGTTGATCGTGCACACGCCGAAGAAGGCACGGACGGCTTGATCAAGATTGTGCTCGATAGGAGAGACCGCGTAATCGGAACCGGGATCGCAGCGACGGGGGCCGGCGAGTTGCTCGGTCCGGCACTTCACGCGGTAACCGGCAGATGGAAGCTTTCACGCTTTCGCAAGGCGCTGACCCCGTATCCGACGATGGGAGAGATCTACGGACGGACGGTTTCCATCGAGCTCGCACCGAAGCTGTTCAATCGCCGAACTCGCTCGATTCTCAAGGCGCTGTTTCGATATCGGGGAACCGGTCCGGTCGAGGCGTAGCTAAGCGTATGAATAAAGTGAACGACACTCTTCGCGTCGCGGCGGTTGCGATTCTGCTTGCGATTCTGCTGACGGTCGGATATCTGCTTGACGCGCCCCGCTATCTCCAGCAGGCGCTGGAGTGGGTAGATGGGCTCGGTTTCTGGGGACCGGTACTCTTCGCGGTCATCTACGTAATCATCACCGTTCTCCTGGTTCCCGGTTCCATATTGACCCTCGGTGCCGGCGCTGTATTCGGAGTCATTCCGGGCACCATCTACACCTCCGTGGGATCAACTATCGGTGCCACCTGCGCATTCCTGCTCGGCAGGACGCTTATGCGGGATTGGGTCGAGCGGAAAGTGAAGTCCAGCCCGAAGCTCAGGGCGGTCGACGAAGCCGTTGAACGCGAAGGAGGGCGTATCGTGTTTCTGCTTCGTCTCTCACCGCTCGTTCCCTTCAGCATCTCCAACTACGTATACGGTCTGACGAAGATACGCCTGGGTTCTTACGTACTCGCGTCATGGATCGGTATGATCCCGGGAACGCTCCTGTACGCGTATATCGGCTCGCTTGTCCAGCGTTTCGCCGAGCTCGGTGCCGCCGAGCAGACCACAACCACCGGCGAGTGGGTCATGTACATAGTCGGGCTGGTCGCCACGATAATCGCGACAATCCGGATCACGATCGTTGCCCGGCGGGCTCTTGCGGCGAAGGTGCCGGCGGATGAGCTTCCCGGCACGGAACCGGCCCCTTAAGAGACTTCGAGAAAGAAAGAGAAGGAAGGGTTGACGAATCGTTACAGGTGCAGTACGTTGGTTCCGAGTTGAGTAACTCGCGTGAGTTACATAACTTGATATCTCGGAACAAGGAAGGCGTATGGCACTGAACGACCAGCAAATCTACCGGTACTCCCGGCACATTCTGCTCAAGGGTGTAGGAGGAACGGGTCAGGAGAAACTGTTGAACTCACGGGTCCTCGTCGTTGGGGCCGGAGGTCTGGGCTCGCCGGTATCGCTCTACCTCGCCGCCGCCGGCGTCGGGACAATCGGTATCGTTGACGCCGACGAGGTCGATCTCAGCAATTTGCAGCGGCAGATCGCTCACGGAACCGACGACGTCGGTCGCTCGAAAGTGGACTCAGCTGCCGAACAGATCGAGGAGCTTAATCCCGATGTGACCGTCGAGAAGCATCCGTACCGTCTCAGTGCTGAAAACGCGCGGGAGCTCGTAGAGCAGTACGATTTCATCGTCGAAGGGACCGACAACTTTCCCACCAAGTTTCTCGTCAACGACGCCTGTGTTTTCGCTTCGAAGTCGGCTTCGATCGGCGGAATTCTTCGCTTTCAAGGCTCGACGATTACCGTTCTCCCGGAGGAGGCGTGTTATCGCTGTGTGTTCCGGCAGCCGCCGCCGAAGGACGCGGTCCCAACCTGTGCGCAGGCAGGGGTGCTCGGCGCGGTAGCCGGTATGCTCGGGACGGTGCAGGCAACAGAAACGCTCAAGCATCTCACCGGCGTCGGTACGCCTCTGGCAAATCGTGTGCTCAGTTTCGATGCGTTGAGCATGGAGTGGCGTGCGGTTCGCGTGAAGCGCGATCGCAACTGCCCGGTCTGCGGTGACAATCCGACCATCACCGAGTTGGTCGAATATGAGCAGCCCGCCTGCGCCATCCCCCCAAGAGAAGGACAGTTGAGCGGAGTCAATTAGGATGAGCGCGTCGACCGAAAACCGAATCGTATCGATCATCATGGCGGCCGCCGCCGTTACGCTCTCTGCAACGATTGCGATCGGAGTCGTGGACGGCAGACTCACCGGTGGGGCGCCCACCGTGTCAGGACGCTCGATCTTCGATGCCGCGGGCTCCGGCGTGCAGGTGGACGAAGATCTCGACGGTGGCGTACTGGTCATCGCCGATGGAGGGACCGAGATTCGCGTTCTCGATCCGGCTGACGGCTCGGAGAAGGGGCGAATCGAGCTTGAACGTGAACCGGCTACCATTACTCCGACGCCCGGTGGTGTCTCGGTGTTCGTCACTTTCTCCGATTCGCAGCTCATCGAGGTGTACAGCACCACGGAGTTCGAGCACGAAACGACGATAACCCCGGAAGGAGGAAGCGAGCGCATTCCCGAGTATCTCACCTTCTCGGAGAACGGCGATACCGTGTTCGTCACCTGGCGGAACAGCGATTCGGTAAGCGTCTACTCGCACTCGATGCGCGAGCTCGAACACCGGCACGACTTCGAGACCGCCGGTGGCCGGGGACCGATCTATCGCAACCGGCGGGCTACACGACTCTATCGTGAGAGCGATCGCGGTATCGACGTTTACTTCGCCCAAAACGGCGAGCACATCGAAACGATCTCGCTCCCGGCTACCCCGATGGACGCCGGTAGCTGGATGTTCAACGGCCGGCATAGCCACCTCTGGGGTACGTCCGCGGGGGGAATACCGATCGTCGTCGATGAATCGGACTCCCGCGCCGACGTCCTCGAGTTCGAAGTTGCTTCGGAGGTCGCACCGGTCGTGGAGGTCGACTCGGAGCGGGCTCTCTACGTCGATGAGGGACGCACCGGCATCGTTGCCTTCGACGCTCGCAGCGGCAATCAGCTCTCACACGAGACGCTCGAACCGGAGGTGATCGAAGAACTCGGCGGCCGGATAG
>PUOG01000298.1 GCA_003552745.1 Spirochaetaceae bacterium | reverse complement strand
GGAATGCCCGCGTGGCTTCGGCGGCATTCCTGTCGCAGGAAATTGATGTGACCGACTTGGCAGGGATTCCCGCCGTCGGCGTCTTCATCGAAGAGCATTTCTACTTCGTCGAATCCGAGGATAGCAGTGTTGTCTTTCAGCTCGGGCTCGGTCTGCGGGCGAGTCTCTTTTAGGGAAGGAAGTGATGATGGATACACACGGCAGAAACGAACAACCGATCCCATACCAGCAGCAAACGCGCCGGCACCGCGTGCCTCTCGGCGTCGTGTCGCGACGGGTACTGAAAGCGGCACTTATCGGCGTTTCGCTCGCACTCATCACCGCGTGTCCTCAGAACGTCTTCTTCGGCGTTGAAGCCAGTTTCACCGACGAGGAAGGCCCGGAGATAGAGATTATCAGCCCCGACGATGGGCAAATCCTCTCCGGGCGAGTGCTTGTGACCGGAACCGCTGCCGATCGTTCGCGTGTCGAACTGGTGGAGGTACGCGTCAATGACCGATCGTTCCGTGAGGCGACCGGTACGAACAACTGGAGCTACAGATTGGAGACCTTCGATCTATCCGAAGGCGAGCACACGATTACCGTGCGCGCCGTCGATGAGTTCGGGAACGATTCGACAGAGGAGATAACGATCGTCGTCGATCGAGATGTCCCGAGCGTCGATGTCGATCTCGATTTCGATGCCTACGAGAACTACGTATCCGGAACCGACGTTGTACTCACCGGAGAGGCGCGCGACAATAACGCGGTGGACGAAGTGGAAATAAGCTTCGATGGCGGGGTTAGCTACCGCCGTGCCGACCTTGCCTCCGCCGGAACCGACGACGGTGACCGGGTGTATGAGTGGTCTTACACAATAGATGATACCGCGGACATCATTCCCGGCGACGGCGCGGCCGAGGTGCGTCTGCGGGTTACCGACAACGCGGATCTCATCGGTACTACCGGGTTCACCCTGTTTGTCGACAACACGCCGCCGGAGGTGACGATCGGTTCACCTGCCGACGACACGAATATCGATGTTGATGAGATCTCGAACACGCTTGTCGTCTCCGGAAGTCAGAGCGATGATGACGGTGTTCCTCCGAGCGATGCACATCGAGTCGAGGTGGAGCTCTTCATTCTCGTGGAGGACAACGGCGAGGATGTCCCGGTCACCCTCGGAGTCTTTGAGGCGGATATCACCGACGGGGCGTACGAGCGCACGATCGATCTCGAAGACATAGACTACGGTTCGGTTGACGAGCTCGACGGAATCGACGCGCTGAGGAACCACGGGCCCGCCCGGATCGAGGTGACCGCCTTCGACCGTGCCGGCAACAGTGCCGCCGACGCGATAACCGTCAGCTTTAACGCCGATCCGCCGGAAATCGGGGAGACCATCACGTATGACGGGGACCCCGGTGTCGTGCTCGACAGCGACCTGGAGGCACGAACGAACAACTTCGTCGATGAGACCATTACCGTACGTGGAGAAGCGAAACTCGGAGCGGACGACGAAGGGAACATCATCGGAGAATGGAAACTCGTCGACAGCGACGGCAACGACGTGTTCGACTACACGCTCATCGATACGGTCACCAACGGCACGGAGTTCGACTGGGAACAGGAGATCAATTTCGCCGATTATCCGGAGGGCGTATTCGATCTCGTCTTCCGGTTTACCAGTGAGGAGCTCGGCGGCATCGCGAGCACGCAACGGCGGATACGCATAGACCGCTTCGCTCCGCAGGTCGTCATTGCCGAGCCTGCAGAGGAGACCATAGCCAAGGGCAGCACGGTTTCGGTGCGCGGGACGGTGGACAATCGCGGGGTGTCGCTGCACGAGCTACAGTTTACCGTGCGCGAAGTTGACGGCGGGGAAGTGTATGAGCCGAATGAGCCGATAGATCCTCCAGCGCCCGACGAGGATTTCTTCTACCAGTGGGACACCGAGGACGCCGACGGCGGAGCCGGTCTCGACCCGGAAAAAGAGTACATTCTGGAAATCCGAGCCGAAGACCTCGCCGGGAATGAGAGTATTGCCGAGCACACGGTAGCCGTCTCGGACGATATTCCTTCGGTCTTCTTTGACGAGTTCGAGCACAGCAGCAACGAAGAGTTTACCGGAGAGTTCGCCGCGGCGACGGTGTACATCGACGGCAAGGCGACCGTTGTCGGACGCGTGGCTTTGAGCGGAGATTTCACGGAATTCGAGGAGCTGAGAGTCGGCCTTCGCGATGAAGAGGGCGGCTTTGTCGCCGAGACGGTGGAAACGTACGGTTCTGACGACGTGAAAAAAACGGACTCCAGTGAGTACGAGTGGGTTTACGATCTGCCGGATCTCGGCGAAGGCGAAGATACGCTTCTCGTCGAGATGACCGCTGGAGAGGACGGCGGCGCTACGATTCTCGGCTCCGCTACCCGGGATATCGTCGTGGACAATACGCCTCCCACACTCGACGGCGATGTGATGTTTTCGCCCGACGATCCGTATCTCTACGGAGTCGTCGTGCTATCCGGAGTCGCGGCTGACGTCTGCGCCGGTCTCGAGAGCATTCGCGTCGGTGTGAACGCCGGGGAAAATGGCGGTGACACGCCCGACGCTGAGCTCGAAAGCTTCGACGACCTCGACGGTGCGAGCAGCTACGAGTTCACCCTCGATGATTGGAATACGCAGGAGGATCCCGGCGGGGCGGACATAGCGGGGGACTTCGAAGTTCTCGTCGACATGGTCGACCGCGCCGGGAATCGAGCCATCGAGTACTTCCCCGCCCCGGTTCGCCCGTTCATCGAGTCGGTAAGCAGCGAAAGCGCGTACCTCGGTCAGACCGGAATAACGGTCAGCGGATACAATCTCTACGCCTCCGATGCGGATCCTTCTGTTTCGGTGACCGTCGGAGGTACCGAGATGGAGAACGTTTCCGGCGAGCCCGGCGGCAATGAACTGACTTTTGACGTGCCCGAGAACTCTAACGGTGCTGCTTCCGGGCCGATCGTCATCTCGCTGAACAGCGTCGACAACGCCAAACAGGAGCCGGTGCGGCTGGAGTTGTTTGAGGTGACGGGTACCACCGTACACAACGAGGATCTGCGCCCTGGCTTCCAGGTCGTACGGGATGCAAGCGGCGGGTTTTCCGCTGCATTCGCGACCACGGACATAGACAATGCTCGAAGTGTAGGCTATTACAGTTTCGAGACAAGCGATATCGCGGAAGTGTACGGAGGTGGTCAACAAGGCGGGCATTTCGGCTCCGTCCGCATTGCTGCCGGAGAAGTGTCGGGCGATGTTATTCATTTCATTACCCACGAGCGCGATAGCCTGCAGCTCTCTGCCTCGAGCGACGGATTCGGCGGCGACATTGTGACGGTAGAGCTTTCAGGCGGCGGCGACTGGAACGACTTGGTCGTCGACGACGATGATAGAGTGCACGTCGTCTACAACGATGACGGCCTGAACTACGTGGACTACGAGTACGACGAAGGTGCCTTAGACATCGGTTCCTCCATACTTATCTCCTCTACAGGCGCCGAGTGGATCCGGCTCGTCGCAGATCCGAACGGCTCCAATCGATTGCACTTGGTGTACAAGGTCCCAGACGAGCCGACGATCGAGTATCGCACGTTCGACGGAGACGAGTGGTCGGACGCCGGCACCGTCAGCGATCACTTCGCAGGCGAGGACGGCATCGGTCTGGGTGTCAGTCCCGATGATGGAAGCATCCATGTGTCGTTCTACAATTCGCTCAGCGGCGACTTGCAGTATGCAACGGTGAGCGGCTACGCCGACGCCATATCAGGAAGCTTCACCGTAGAGACGATCGACACCGGAGCGAATACCGGTAAGTTCTCTTCGATGGCTATTGAGGACGACGGCAGCATACACATTACCGCGCTCGAGGATTCGCGCAATCGTGCCCGCTACCTGCGTAAACCGGCGGGAGCCGACTCGTTCGAAGAGGGAATAAGCGTGCCCTGGGACGCCGACGCCGATCTCGACCAGGAATCGACATCGACCCTCATCGACGCCCAGGGGAACATACGCTCCTTCTTCGCAGATACGGACGGCAGCATCATCGACGCTCGCTATCTTCCGGATGAGTAACCCGATCGTGCTATTGGAGTAGTTTTGGTCTCGGGCGGTCTTCGATCGCCCGGGGCCCACAGACCCCAACCGCAAAATCGACACCCCGAACGCAAATTCCGAGACCTTGGCGCCGTAGCAAAGCCGTGGGACGCTCCCTCTTTCAGGGGGTAATAAATGGCGTTTGACTGGGAAACGGTGGAACAACACGGATGCACGATCGAGCGTGATGGCGACTCGGTAGTGCTCAGCGCACAGGCCGAAGGCGGGCACGTCGCATTCAGCGGCGCTCCGGGCAGAGTAGGCGGGGTCGAATGGAACTCGTCGCGCTTTCTCGTTTTCGATGCACTGGACCACGAAGAGTGGGCGATGGGTGTCGTCTTCCGCCTCTGGGCGGCCGACGGCCGGTCCGGCGGCGATCCGGAGAACCCACCCGACATGTTCATTACCATGGGACTCATGCCGGAGCTGCGAACGCGCCTTGCGCTGCCGCTGTCGGCGCTCGATTCGCAAACGATGTTTCTGCCGCGCACGCCCGGCAAGCTCAAGACGGTGATCATAGGCGAGCGCCTCGACCCGTCGCAGATCGTCCGGCTCGAGCTCGGCGTCATGCCGTGCCACGCACCTCAGAAACTCACCATAGATGGTCTGCGGATGCTCGACAGCGAGCCCGACTACCCGGTTCCCGACATGACGCTCGTCGACGAGATCGGCCAGTACACGCGCAAAGAGTGGCCGGGCAAGACTGCCTCCGCAGACGAGATGGTGGCGTATCTGCAACGCGAGCACGAGCGGGCGGGCAGTGCGGCCGGCCGCGAAGGCGAACAACTGAAAGCCGCCGGAAAACCGGACACACTCGAAGCGACAGGCTACTTCCGCACCCACCACGACGGTAACCGCTGGTGGCTCGTCGATCCGAACGGAGCTCCGTTTTTCAGCACCGGACTCGACTGCTTAAGTCCGAGGATCGACTGTCGGGTCGACGGGATCGAGAAACTCTTTGCATGGTTGCCGCCGAAGGAGGGCGAGTACTCCGAGGCATGGTCACAGCGGAAAACCAGCAAAGGGGTAACCTCCGGGACCTTCTTCGATTTCGGCGTGGCAAACCTGATTCGCGCGTTCGGCGACGCGTGGCGCCCGGCGTGGGAGTCGATGGTGGCCCACCGGCTTCGCGAGTGGGGATTCAACACGATCGCCAACTGGTCCGACCGCGGCATTACCCGCTCGGCCGGACTGCCGTACGTGTGGCCGCTGGTCGATTTTCCGTCGACCG
>PUOG01000355.1 GCA_003552745.1 Spirochaetaceae bacterium | reverse complement strand
CGGTCTCGGCGTTCTGCTACGCGCATCCGGCGAGCAAGTACTTCTCCGTCGGTAAGGTCGCCAAAGACCAGGTCGTCGACTACGCGAAGCGCAAGGCGATCGACATGGACGAGGCAGAACGTTGGCTGCGGAGCGTGCTCGCCTACTGAGTGCGAGCGCCGGCAACCGGGTGCAGCCCCGGTTGCCTCACCCCGCGGTGGGGGACCGTACCGCGATGGCTACCGGTCTTCCTCCTGCGCATACGGCGCGAGAAAGAGTGCGGCCGGCTCTCTCACCGAAAGGGTAGCGCGGTGGGTGAATGCGCTCGGCGCGGGGTTGATCTCGACCACATCCGCACCGGAGTCGAGCGCCGCGTCCGGCAGGCCTGCCGCCGGATACACCTCCGCCGAGGTCCCGATGAGAAGAAAGAGGTCGCAGGCCGAGGCGCTTTCGTAGGCGTTTTCGATCGCCCGGGCCGGGAGCATCTCCCCGAACCAGACGACATCGGGCCGGAAGTAGTCGCCGCACCGCGGACAGCGCGGCACTTCGACCCGATCCGGGTCGGATTCGTCGGCCTCGGAGTCCGCGGCGAACACCTCTCCGCCGAGTGCACTCTCGTCGTTCCGGTGGACCGTTACGCAGCCGCTCGCGCAGCGAGCGCGCATGATGTTGCCGTGAATCTCGAGCACGTTCGAGCTGCCCGCGCGGTTGTGCAGATTGTCGACGTTCTGCGTCACGAGTGTGAACCGGTCGAAGCGGCTCTCGAGCGCCGCGAGCGCCCGATGGGCTGCGTTCGGTTGAACGTCGCCGGCCATCGCGCGACGCATCGCATACCACGCCCACACCCGCTGCGGGTTCCGGCGAAACGCCTCCGGCGTGGCGAGCTCGGTAGGATCGAAGTTCGCCCAGAAACCGCTCTGTGCGTCGCGAAAGGTCGGAATACCGCTTTCCGCCGATACGCCCGCCCCGGTGAGCACGCACACGCGACTTGCGTCCCTCAGCAGTTCATCGAAGCTCATGGTGTCATTGTAACGCTACACGACGCGCGACAGAATATCACCGGCCCGCCCTCGCACGCACAGAGTTACGCGATCGCTCATCGGTGTAGCCGCTGGATTGATCTCGACAACCGGCACTCCCCGTTCGAGTGCGATCAGCGGCAAACTCGCTGCCGGTTGTATCTGGGCGGAGGTACCGATCGAGAGAAAGAGGTCGCACCGTTCCGCCTCCGCGAACGCTTCGTTCACCGGGCCGGCCGGAAGCAGCTCGCCAAACCACACAACGTCGGGCCGCATGAGCTCTCCGCACACCGGGCACACCGGCACGTGTATCTCTTCGAGATCGTCCTCCGATTCGGCGTTGTTCGCCGCGAATGCCGCCGCCATATCCTCGGCGAAGATCTCCCGTGCGGCAGGAGACTCATCGTCTCGATGGAACACGGTGCAACCTTTTGCACATCGAGCCCGAAGGATGTTCCCATGCAGGTCGAGCACTCGGCTGCTTCCGGCGCGTTGATGCAGTCCGTCGACGTTCTGTGTTGCGACCGTGACGCGATCGACAAAGTTCTCGAGGCGTGCGAGTGCGACATGCCCGTCACCCGGTTCGATCGAGCGGAGCGCAAGTCGTCGAGCCGCATACCAGCTCCAGCTCCGCGCCGGGTTTTCCCTGAACGACTCGACCGTGGCGAGTCTCGTAGGATCGAACTGCGCCCAATAGCCGGTCTGTGCATCCCGGAAGGTAGGAAGGCCGCACTCGGCCGAAAGTCCGGCGCCGGTGAGAACACAGACCCGGTCGGCGGCATCGATATACTCGCGCAATCGATCGACACCTTCCTGGACGATCTCCGGGTCGACCGGAACGGGCGTGTAGTCTGTCGGAACATGCGGTACGGTGCTCAGCGGATAGTAGTTCTGACCCGGGGCACGCGGACGAATCTGTTCGGCGATCTTCGTCTGCTCGCTTTCGGCGACCGATATCCCGCCCGGCTTCGCCGATACGTCACGGTAGTCGCGGTAGCCTCGAAAGAACGCTCCGAATATCCGTCGTATGCCCGACAGCGTGAAATGGACCGGTATGTCGTGCACTTCGAGATCTGCGAAGAATGTCTTCTTCTGATAGATGATCTGGCTCGGAAAGACGCTCAGATGCCCGACGACCAGGAAAGCCACCGCGGCCGCTACCGCCGCCCACGTTCCGGTGGCGAGGCCGAACAGCTCGATCGCGAGAAACGCAGCGGCTACCGGCGTATTTGTCGTGGCGGCGAGAAAGCTCACCATGCCGACCGCCGAATACACCGCGATACTCGTGCCGAAGATCTGTGCCCAGATGTTTCCGGCGGTCGCTCCGATGAAGAAGATCGGGGTGAGAATTCCGCCGCTTCCGCCGGCAGAGAGGGTCACCGACGTAGTGAACATCTTGAACAGCGGGGCGATTCCGCGATACGGCTCGCCGTCGAGCGCCGAGTCGATGATCTCCATCCCGAGTCCGACATAGTTGGTCGTACCGGTAATGAGAACGACCGCGATCAGTATCGCGCCGCCGACAAGCGCCTTCACCGAACCGGGAAGCTTCATCTTGTGAAAGAGCTGTTCGGTTCGTGTCAGAACCGCGATGAACAGCACCGCAAGGAGGCCGACCACGAGGCCGAAAATCACCATCTGAAAGAGCATGGTAATGTCGCCGGGAACCGCGAATCCGACATCGAAGCTGAGATGGCGAACCCCGAGGCTCCTTGTGACAAACGTGCTCACGTAGCTCGCGATAAGCGCCGGCAGCAGCCGGTTGTAGTGAAATCGCCCGATCGAGAGCACCTCCGAGGCAAAGATCGCGCCCGCGATCGGGGTCCCGAACACGCCGGCGAAACCGGCGCTGATTCCGCAGAGCACGAAACGCTGCTTGTCGAGTTTGTTCAATCGAACGAGTCGCGCGAAACCGGAAGCGACCGCCGCGCCGATCTGGGCGCTCGGCCCCTCCTTCCCGGCTGAACCGCCGAGGATCAGGGTGACCAGCGTAGCGAGCATCTTCACCGGTACCACGGCAAGGTTGATTTCGCCGTCACGGTGATGAATCGCTTCGATTACCTGCTCGGTTCCGTGGCCTTTCGCATCGGGAGCGAGGCGTGAGACGAGGAAGTAACTCACGATGAGCCCGATCGGAATCAGCAGATAGAAAAACCGCAACTCGTAGACCACATCGATCCCGCCGTCGAGTAGCAACAGAAATCCGGCGGTCGGAAAGCCGACGATAACGCCGGCGATCAAGGCAAGTAAGACCCACTTGAGCGTCGTAAGCACGACCAGTGTCTGTATGACGGTGTAGCGGATACCTCCCGACGTGGGTGTGTCTCCAGGTGTCGTATCGGTGCGATCGGCTGGGAGCATCGACACAAAATACCCGCCTTTCGCCGTGCTGCACAACAGAACGGAGCGCGGGGCTGCTGCAATTGGTGCCCGCGCCCTTGCGTCTACTCGCGGCACGGGTGATACTGGTGCAAACGTATTCCTGAAATATGGAGGTGCTTCAGATGTTAAGAGAGGGGACGAGGCAGCTGTTCTGCTATATCACGCTCATCATCGCATTAGTGGTGAACGCGTTGGCCACGTTACTGCCGCTCGGTGGTATCGATACAGGTGAGTTGGCGCGAAGTTTCGATGTTCTCTTCCTGCCGGCTGGCTACGTGTTTTCGATCTGGGGACTCATCTATATCGCCGTGCTCGCGTTCACGATCTTCCAGGGACTCGGCCGTCACAAGTTCGACCGCGAGCTTGACAAAATCGGGACCGCCTTCTGCTGGACGAACATCGCGAACGCGCTCTGGCTGATCTTCTTCCATTACGAACTCATCGTTCTGTCGCTCGTGCCGATGCTGGCGCTACTCGGACTTCTGATCTACATTACCGTGCGACTGAACGTCGGGCGGGAACGGGCGCCGATTCCGCGACTATGGTTCGTGCACCTACCGTTCGGAATCTACCTCGGCTGGATCAGTGTGGCAACGGTCGCAAATGTCACCCAGGTGCTCTCGATTGCCGGTCTTTCGGGAGTACTCTTCGGCGACGTCGGATGGACGATCGTAACCTTCGTCGCGGTTCTCGCGCTCAGTCTCTTCATGAGCTTCCGATTGTCGAACATTCCGCACGCCGCGGTCGTTGTCTGGGCGCTTATCGGTATCGCCGTCGAGCAGAGCGAAGTGGAAGTGGTGGCCGTTGCGGCAATTGTTACCGCGGTCCTCGTCGTCCTCGGGCTCATCGCCGCGCTGTTCCTTAAGCGGGAACACCCCGACGTGGTGGTTTAGCCGTCGTACAGCTCGTCGGTACGTGCGGCCATTATGAAGTCGTTGCGGTGAAGCCCGCCGATCGCATGAGTCCACCAGTCGACCGTTACCCTGCCCCATTCGGTGACAATACGGGGGTGATGGTCGACCGCCTCGGCGGCCTCCGCGACTTTCGCCGTGAACTGCGCCGCTGCGGCGAAATCGGCGAATCGGAATCGTTTCCGAAGCCGGAGCGTGTCCTTTCGTTGCTCGAGATTCCACTCGTCGAGCGAATCGAGCATCGCTTCGGCTTCCGACCATGACAGCGCCGGTTCACTGCCGTCGCACGGTCTACACCGCTCGCGTGCAATATCACTCATAGCTGAGAAACTATATAATCGCGTATGCGCACGATCGTCAAAGCACTCTCTGAAGGCGCCCGTCGTGCCGGAGCGCGACTCTCGGGACGGGCGTATCTGCCCGAGGCGCTGCGGCATCGACTGCACGATGAGGGGGGTGCGTTGCTTGTCCATATCAGCGACACGCCGTGGGAGATCTACCCGTTCTTGCGCCGCCTGCTTCGTCAGGTGAAGCCGCGGTATGTGATTCACACCGGCGATCTGGTCGACGACCTCAAACTCGAATACGACCCACACAAACGGCAGCGCTGGGTCGATCGCGCCCGGAGCCTCTACCGGATTCTCGTGGAGGACCCCGAGCGTCGCGTCATGATCGTTCCCGGCAATCACGACGATCCCGATCAACTCGTAGAAATCGCGGGTGACCTCTCCGTCGAACCGGGGATGTACGAAATGGCGGGGCGAGCTTTCCATCTCGATCACTACGGGCCGAGCGGAGATGCACGTGCCGAGTTCGACCTGTTCGGTCACGCGCGTGAACCGGCGACCGCGGTCACCGATAAAGGAATGCTGCTGAACGGGATCACCGAGGTATCGGTGATAGACCTGGCGCGTGGGACGGTGTATTCTGTTCCATATCCGGTCGATACCGACCGCTATCGGCTGCTCGAGCGGAGCGGCGCCGGGATGTAGCGATGTTCTTGCTTCGCACAGGACCACGAGTGGTCACGTTGCACACCGACGATCCG
>PUOG01000057.1 GCA_003552745.1 Spirochaetaceae bacterium | reverse complement strand
CTCTTCTCCGGGTCGTCAGGCTGTCGAGGCGCTTCGTGCTCGGCTGCGAAGTACTCCGAGAGGAGCTCATCTCCGCCGGTTTCCAGGGTGAGAGTAAATTGCGGCAGCTCGCCGTCGTCACCGGGTGTGAACGCGACAACGTCGCTCCACCCGGAATCGGGTCCGCCGGCCACCGGTTCGAGAACGCCGGCGAGGGTATCGTTCACCTCTTCGAAGCGGTCGGTAACGATCTGCTCCTGTCTCGCAAGAGCGTCGGCGAAGAGCGCTTCGAGCGCCTGCAGCGCCAATCGATCCTCGTACGCACTTCGATACGCCGTGAACGCTTCCTGGTACTCGGCGAGTTCGGGATGCTCGGAGATGTCGATCTCGTCCGGGGCGGAACGCTCCCGCGTATGAAGGCTCTCCAGCGCCTTGCGCGCCACGCGCGCATTGTCGTACCGGTGTCGCGCGGTATCGAGTCTCGCCTCCGGATCTACTCCGAGCGACCGGTCACCATCGCTGTCTTCCAGGTGATCGTGCTCTTCGGCGCCGATGTATCCGCTCGAGGCAAACTCGAGTACCGCCTCCGCACGACGAAGCTCCAGCCGTGCCTCTTGAACAGCATCGCTTCGCTCGCCCACCGTGCCGGATAGCTCGGTGTAACGCTCGTTCGTCGCCTCGAACGCCTCGATAGCATCGAAGAGCGCAGCGTCAAGCGCGGCGAGCTCCGATTCGGCGAGACCTATCTCCGCCTCGACCGGCGTTAGCCCCTCGATGAGCCGCTCTTCCCCACTTTCGCGGGCCGCGCGTATTCCCCCGCCGACGCTCGAGATCTCGCGCTGGAGCTGGTCCGCCCGTGAACGAACCGCGGTCAGGTCCTCTCCCGCGCGCTCGAGATGCATCTCCGTCGAACGGCGCGGTGCGTAGACCGCCGTGCCGCCTGCGACCGCACCGGAGGCTGTTTCGAACAGCGATTCTTCCCCCACATTAGCGAAGTGTAGATGGAACGCTCGACCGGCCGCCTCCCCCGAAAGTGCCATATCGGCGGCCGCATCGAGCACGCCGTCGCTGCCGGCGTACATCCGCTCGATCCGCTGCGATGCTCGCGCGAGCTCGTTCTCACTCGCCACGCGCTCCTGCCCGCTCCAGTCATCGCTGCGTCCGAAGGTCGCAAGCACGAAGCGCTCTTCCGGTGAGTCTGCCGCCGAATCGAGGCCCGAGCTTTCGATGCTCCACCCCGGCTCGTCGGCCGGAAGGTAGGCATCGTCGTTGAAAGCGCGAGCGGCGTATTCGCCGGCGTCGGCGCGCTCGGCGCTCGCTTCGAGCCGGAAGTAGAGATCGCGTTCGGCGGCAATCGCCTCGTACTCGGTGTACAGCGCCGCGGTCTGCTCGTCGATGAGTCGCTGAATCGGCGAGAGTGCGGCTGCAGCGCTTTCCTTCACTGCCGATCGCTCATAGGCGAGGAGCGATGTGATGTCGTCGCGTTCGCCGCTGCCGATCACATAGTCATCGACGGTCAGTACTCCTTCGAGCGCAGCGGCGATCTCGAACATTCGCGCCGGCGACGATGCGGCGCGAGCCGCGTACTGCGCCGCCCCGCCGTCGAGAAACCCGGTCCACCCGTCGGCTTTCTCCTGGACCGCACGGGCGATTCGCCCCGCCTCGTGGTCGATCTCGGTGGAGGCGGCGCCCGACCGCCCGCCGGCGATCGCCTCGTACGCTTCTCCTATATCGGAGGCGGCGAAGTATGACTCCGGCTCGACCGGCGGCTGCACTCCGGCGTGCGCCAGGCCGAGCATCTCCTCGAGCCAGGCGACATCGCCGGCGCCGTGATCGGATGAGAGCGCGGCTCGGGTCGCCCGCCGGTACGGGTCGGCCACCGAGAGATCGAGCTCCTCGACCTCCGAGAGAATCTCCACGACCTCGGTCAGGCCGAGCACCTCGGCGATTCGAGCGGAGACACTCGCATCGTCCTCCTCGGCCGCGGCAAGCGCTCCAACACGCTTTTCGGCGGCGATGAGCGCTGCGAGCCGGTCGTCCGGGAGGTCGAGAACCTCGGCAAGAAACGCTGCACGCGGCGACTCGTACCCCTGCCCGTTCTCCGAAGCGACGCCGGCCGCCTCGCGCACCAGGTAGACGAACTCCGCCGACATACCGAGTCGGGATGACTCCTCATTTGCATCGGCACCGGTGAAGAGCGCGAAACGCCGCTGCGGGTCGTCGAGGAAGGCGCGCTTCGCCGCCTCTATCGAACCGGCGCCGGCGGTCTCCCCGGCGAGTAGCTGTGCGAAGTGCTCGTGCGAATCGAAATCGGCTCCGGCGAACAGCGCCTCCACCAGAGACCGCTCGTCGATGAGCTCGCGATCGGCCGGCGCGAGGACGCTCAGAAAACCGGCGAGGGCATCGAGGTAGTCGAGCAGGCCGAGCTCACCGAACGCCGCGTCCACAGCGTCGCCGGCTTCGGCGACACCGAGGATCGCCGTCAGCTCCGGAGTCAGCGCGGACTCGAATGCCGACCGGTCCCCGCTAAAGCTGTGCGCCTGCGTGTCGACCGCCGCGGAAAGCTGCGACCAGAGTGCATCCACGAACGCCGCGACTGCATCGCTTTCGAGCCTCTCCCGGGCGAACCGGTCGGCCGCAGCGTGCTCAAAAAGCTCATAGTCGGGAAACGCGAGCTCATCATCACCGGCGATCGACTCGAAGAGCTCCACCTGCGACTCGAGAAACGCGCCAGCCTGCGCGTAACCGAGCGGGTCGACCGCTTCAAAGGCACCCGGTTCGATACTCTCGCGCTCGAGATCGAGCGCCTCGAGGCGGTCGCTCAGAACCACTTCTTCGAGTCGATCGAGGTCGCCGTACACATCGAACTCTGCCCGCGAGCCGTCGAAGTAGCGCTCGACGAGCCACTGCTCGATAAGCGCTCTCCCTGGCGCGGCGCTCTCCGGCGTGAGACCGGCCCACGCCGCGAAGTCGCGCACCAGCGCGACAGCGGTCGAATCGACGCCGCCGACAAGCCGCCCGATCAACTCCGGCGGTATCGACTCCCATCGATCGAGGGTCAGCAGGAGGCGATCACCATCGTCGAGCTCCTCCCACTCGATCGAAGCCGAGTCGGCGAAGCGCAGCCGCGCCGCCTCGTACCGTTCGACCGCATGCGCTGCGATCGTCTCACCGTACTCCTCCTCGAGCGAGGTCGCACCGATGGTTTCGAGCGCCTCGCCGACCTTCGCTCGCGCGAGGTCGAGGAGCGCGGCCTCTTGAGACGGGTCGCCGTGCCCCGCGGCCCCTTGAGGTGCGGCGCCCTGCAGCGCATCGCCGCCAAGGTCGCCGCCGTCCGGCGCGAGGCTGCCACTCTCCGCCACGTATGCGAGCTCCGCCGCCACCGACGAGCTCACTGATTCAGCGAAGAGCCCGGCGACCGCCTCGCGCTCCTCGGCGTACGCCGGATCGTCGCCCCACCTCTCGATCACCGCCGCAAGGCGCGAGCGCTCCGATCGCGCCGAATCGCGAACGCTCCGGCCGAGCAGGTCGAGCTCCTCGATCGATCGCACCGTACCATCGAGCCGGTCGGCGCGCTCATCGGCGAGTTCGGCGTAGTACGCAGGAGATTCGGCGACAGCCGGGTCGGCGAGCACGACACCCACCGCCGCATCGAGCCACCCCACGATCTCGCTCGACAGCGCTCCGTCGACCGCCGAGGCCGCGCCGAGAAGCTGCTGCTCGAGCGCGCTCCTCCATGCTCCCAGCTCGTCGACCGAAAACCAGCGCAGGCGGGCGGCGACCTGCGCCGGAGCGACGAGCTCGATCTCGCCGTCGCCGTGCCACGCAATCAGTTCCTCCTCGGCGAGTGTTTCGGCGATCGAGGCGAGTGCGTCGTCGGAACGCAGCCGGGCGAGCGCCGGAGCCGTCTCGCCGTGGCGCTCAATTGCATGCCGCAGCGATCGCAGCGTTCGGTGCCCGGCACGGTCGGCCTCGGCGATCGAGCGCGAGAGATCGTCGGCATCGGTAGCAAAGAGGCTCGTTCCGGTCAGAAATCGGGAGGCATACTTCTCGGCCTGCACGACCGGCCGCAGCGCATCGGCGATCGCACGCGACTCGAGCGCAGCCGCACCATCGAGCGATTCGAGCGCATCGAGGATACCGCCGAGCGCCGCATGCGCCGATTCGAGGCGCACAGCGTGCTCGGCGCCGGGTGCGCCCTCCTCGCCTTCGGTGACACCTTTCCAGTAGATGACCGCCAGATCGCGCGCCGCAGCGCCGGCGCCGCTCGAATCGGCTGCCACGATGAACTCGCCGAGCGACGGCAGCTCCGCGCCGTCACCGGAGATCGTGAGCACGAGCTCGATCGCCTCCCGCTCGCGCTCGGCTCGGCGGGCGATCCATTCCACCTCTTCGCGCGCCTCCGCGTCGCGAATCGCCCGCCGGAGATCCTCATACGAGTCGTGCTCGGCAAGCGTCGCTTCGACACCACTACGCTCGAGCCACGCCTCCGGCGACGGCGCGGTCAGAAGCGCGAGCTGCTCCTCGAGCGCTTCGTGCTCGGCGCGTGCTATCGCGTCGACGCGCCCTGCGAGCGTCTCGATCTCGATGCGAAGCGCCTCCGCGGCAGCCGCATCGTCGTGCCGCACCTCATCCCAGCGGTCATAGAGGCCCGAGAGCAGCGACTCATCGGCCTCGTGAAAGCCGGCAAGCGATGCCTCGAACGCCTCCGCATCCCCGGAAAACTCCCACCGCTCGTACTCCGAAGCGGCGATTGCATCGACGACCGTCGCGATCTCCTCCCACGCATGCGCATAGCGCGATTCGGCCTCGTGGGCGGCTCGCGCCCGCCGGTACTCGACGAGCGCCCGCCACTCATCACCTGCGCCGCCGTCGTGGGTCAACCCCCAGCTCTCGGCGAGCTCTTCGAAGTAAGCGGCGATCCGCCGTTTGTAGAAATCGAAGCTCTCGCTCATGTGCAGATCCATGATGGTGCGGTACTCCTCGCGCGCGGCGGCAAGGCGCTGCTGTTCGGAGTCGATCGCGGCGACGGCCTGCGTAAGCGCCTCCCGATCGCCGGCGAGCGTCCGACCGGCGGCATCGAGCTCGGCGGCGGCCGCCGCGTACGCTTCCTGTGCCGATTCGAGCTCAGCCAGGGCGCTGTCGAAGCGCTCCTGCGTCTGTGCTTCGGTATGGCGGTCGCTCGATCGGTCGGTCGCATAATCGTGGACACTCTCGGCGATCGAGAGCTGATGCGCCCAGTACTGCTCGGTCGCGCGGCTTCTCAGAAGCTCGATCTGGTACTCATCCAGATAGATCGAATCCACTCCCCCGTCGGCGAGAAGCTCGTCGAAGGCGACCGGACCGTCTCCGGGTGCGAACG
>PUOG01000242.1 GCA_003552745.1 Spirochaetaceae bacterium | reverse complement strand
GCCGGCGCGCGATCGCGAGGAGTTTGACCACGTAGCCGAGGCGGGAAGCGTAACCGACATCGACGGTGTCCAGGGTGTCGATGCCCTGGATGTGAACATCATCAGTCCTGATCTGAATTCCAAAGGCGAGCGAGGCAAGAATGGCCAGTTTGTGTGCGCTGTCGGTGCCGTCGACATCGAGGGTCGGGTCGGCTTCCGCATATCCTTCCGCTTGCGCCTCGGCGAGAGCATCCCGATACGCGATCCCGGCGTCCACCATGCGGGTAAGGATGTAGTTGCTCGTGCCGTTGACGATCCCGTAGATTGCTTCGATCTCGTTGGCTACCAGCCCGTCGTAGAGCGCCCGTACGACCGGAATGCCGCCTGCGCAACTCGCTTCGAAGGAGATGCTTACCGCCCGTTCGCGTGCGCGATCGTAGAGCTGCGGGCCGTACTCCGCGAGGAGCGCCTTGTTGGCGGTAACCACGTGCTTGCCCGCATCGATCGCCTGTTCGACGATCTCGCGTGCGACATCGATGCCGCCGACGGTCTCTACGACGATCGTTACCTCCGGGTCGTCGAGCGCGCTGCGTAGATCGGTTGCGCGAAGCGAGGCGGGAATGCCGTACTCATCGGCGCGCGCGAACGTCCTGCTGACCACGGCGCGCAGTTCGATGTCGCAGCCGCAGCGGCGGGAGAGAATGCTCGAGTTCTTCAGCAGCAGGGCGCCGGTCGCCCCGCCGACGGTGCCGCAGCCGACAACCGCCACCCCGTGTCGCTTCTGTGCCATATGCACGCGATGCTATCGAGCCGGCGGCGCGCCGGTCAAGTTCACGGCGCGTAGGTGTCACGATGCGCCGGGCAAAACGCCCTCCGATCTACTATAATTCCGGAGTATGATGGAGGCCTCTCTCCGCACGACCGTTCTTATGCTTCTCCTGTACGTCCCGGCGGTCGCGTTCGGCCAATCGCTCGAGTCGCTCGAGATTGCCGAGTGGTCGGGATCCCCGGAGCTCGAGCGGCGAGGCAGGCCGTTCAGCTACGCTCTTGTCGAAAATCTCGCTGTCGAGCCGTTCGATGTCATTCGCACCGGTGCGGATAGCTCGGTCGTTTTGCGAGGATTGCACGGAGCCGGCGAGCTGCTCATCGGTTCCGACACTGTCGTTGCGGTGCGTACGGTAAAGCCGGTGCCGGAACTGTCGCTGTTGTACGGGCGGATCGACGTTGCCGCTTCGTCCGCCACGGAGGTCGAGAGCGGCCGGCGGCTGACTATCGAAGCCGGCATGTATCGCATTCCGATCGCCGACGCTCCCGCGTACGGCAGCGTGTACCGCGCGGCTGACGGCGTTTCGTTTACCACGCTCGCCACGGAAGTGACCGACGACGGTGATCCGATTTGGCCGCGGATCGACCTTGGCCGCCACACGGCGATCGGAGAGTTTCGACCGGCGTTCGTGCGCTTCGATGAACTCTATTCAGCACTGCGCGGCGAACGCGACTACCTCGACGAGCTCATGCGCCGCGATGAACGCTCGATCGGCTTCCCCGATCCGCACTCCGATATCGATGAGCTTACTCGCATGGCCGAGGAGGCGGCTCTGCTGGGACTGGAGATTGAACGAATGCACCGGGGGCTTTCCGGGCGACCGGATGCCGCCGTTGAGTACCGATGGGTGTTCGCTCGGTGGGGAGTCTTCCTGCGGCGGGCTGCCGCGGTACGGTACATGGCGCGGGTGCTCGATCAGGCGGGCCTAAAGGGAAACTCCGAGCCGGACTCATAGGAGCTCCGCCGAACCCGGTTTCGGGCGATCGGCCTGGAGCTTCTCCAGGTACTCCTTCTCTTCGTGCTCAACTTCGATCCTGGTTCGGTCGCCGAGGCGCTTCAGCATTACCCTGGTGTTCGCGGGAAAGAAGAGTATCTTTCGAGCATGCGTTCCGCCGGTATCGGAGGAGTCGACCGGAATTCCCTCCGTCTCGAGAAATTGAAGCGCAAATTCGATGTTGCTCCGGGAGATGGATGTCGCCGCGTCTCCGAGGTTCACATTCAGTACGCTGCCCCCACCGAACACCTTCGCGCGCAACGCGTCCCGCGAGGCACCGGATTTCAGCAGCGCGTTGATGAGCAGCTCCATCGCGTACATCCCGTACTTACCGCTGCGGGACATGAAGAACTGCTGCCGGTCGAGGCTCCCCGGTAGCATGAAGTGGTTCAGCCCGCCGATTCTGCGCGTCGGATCGAACAGCGCTACGGCGACGCAACTGCCGAGTACCGTTGCGATAATCTCATCGTCGCCTGAAACATAGTACTCACCGGGGTGAATGCTGACCATTTCTCGATTGAACTTATGGTTGAACTGTCGATACACCGGATACGCCTCAGAACAGGGTGACCTCGCCGGATGCGGCGCCGCGTTCCACATCGAAACCGCCGATCTCCCCGGCTCTCGCCTTGTGGGTGAAGATTGTAAATCGCTCGATGATCTCCCTCAATCGTTCGCTTTCTATGCTCCAATCGTCGTAGCCGCTCTCCGCAAGGAGGCGCTGTTTCTCCTCGGCCGCCTGCGTCCGTACCTCATCGAGTCGCTCCTTGACCCCGCCGATCGTATCGACAAGTTGTTCGAGCGAGTCGTGCTGCCCTTTCGCATCTTCGAAAAGCGTGAGAAAGCGTCCGGTAAAGGCCGAATGGCCGGCCGCGGCATCGCTGAGAGTCGATCGGGCCTGATTCAGCGCCTCGTATCGCTCGTTGACTCTGCGGGAGAAGCGCCGCACGAAGTCTGCTTCCTCGTCGAAAACCGTGCGGGCAGTGGAGAGCGTTTTCGCGCTGCGATCCATGAAATCGGTCGTGTCCTCGAGGCTCGCCCCGACATCGGAGGCAATTCGACCAGTGAGCTCGGTCATTTCCTCAACGGTACCGGACATCTCCTGCAGAACCTTCTGCTTCGACACCTCGATTCGCGCGTGCACATCGATGCTGCGAAAGCGGTTTACGAGCACCGAGAACTTCCTCAGATCGTTGTTGAGCCGGTTCACCTGTCGCATGAGATCGTCCGACCGATCGGAGATTCTCTGTTTCCGGCGAAGCGAGTCACGAAGGTCCCGTTGGAGTTTGGCGAGCACTTCCGAGGAGCGCTCGTAGAGCTCATCAATAGACGAGATGTCCTGCGTCCGGCCGTCGACGTAGGAACTCACGAAAGTACGTGCCTCCCGCTGCACCGCTTCTATGATCTGCGCAGCGCGTTGCGACTGATCGCGAAACAGTTCGACACTAGACCGAATACGGCCGGCAACGTCGTCGAGTATCTGGTGGCAGAGATCGGGCATCTGCTCGAAGAAGGTGAGCTCGTCGAGCGCCTCCTCGGTTGTCGATGTGCTCGACACATGCTTGAGTTCCGACAACGAAATGATAACGTGGTCGACCGACTGTTTGACGAGATCGTGAAGCTGCACCTCCTCCATGATTTTCTGCAGCGGTTGTTTGACCTCCAGCGAACGCTCATTCATCCGTTCGAGCACCTCCGCTATTCGCTCGAGCCCGGCCCTGAACGCCTCGAAGCTCTCTTCGAGGCGGTCGGCGGCATTCGCGAAAAGGTCGCGTTGATGCTCGGCAGCTCTCTCCATCTCACCACGGAAGTCGTTAAACACTGTTTGAAGATGGCGACCGCGCTCCTCAATATGGTCGGTCATCTCGATTGTCGAGCCGGCCAGACGTTTCAGCTCGTCGGTTATGAAGGAGAACGCCCGCCCCGCGTTTCCCGCTTTCAGAGCTACGGTCATCGCATTCAGCGAGATCAGCTCCATCTCTTCGGAGTCTTCCTTGATGGCACTGACATGTTCCCCGAAGTTCTCGAGCCGTCCGAGCGAGCGGTCGAGCTCCTCGAAGAGTCGTTCGTTCTGAACGCGCATCTCCTCGAATCGATTCCGTCCCTCGGAGACGATTTCGCGTGTGGCGGCGATCGCTTCGCCGAGCTCGTCGCCCGAACGCGCCTCGTGTTTCGGATTCAGGCGTGCGGTCAGTTCGCGATTTCTCTCCACACTCGCGTCCATCTCGCGCAGGAGAGCGGGGAACGCGTTGCCGAGGTGGAGATATATCTCTTCGGAAGCTCGAATGAGCTCTTGCAGCGCTGAGATAATCTCGTTGCGAAAATCGACACTGAGTGATGCCATGCGTATTCCACCGTAAGTATAGAAGCCGGTGCCCGATTGGGCAAAGCCCCCGAATGGCAGAGGGCGGCGAGGGGGGGAATGAGCCCCGCCGGAGCGACCGAGCCCTCCGCGAGCACCCGAACGAAAAAAAAGGCCGGAACCCGCTCGATGCGCATTCCGGCCGGTTTGCTGAGATCGTATTCCGTTCAGACGGTTGGAGCGCCGGCCGCCGTGGCGGGAATCTCCTCCGGATCGGCACGGAGCGAGAGCTCGGTGTCCAGATCAAAGAGAGTTACCCGCTCGAATTCCGGCACGAATCGCACCTCGTCGCCGACTGAGAGCCGCAGGCTCGGCTCGACGCGCGTAATGATCGAGTGGCTGCCGGTATTCACGTAGACGTGAGTCTCGGCGCCGAGCGGCTCGACAACCTCGACGGTAGCCGGTACACAGGTGCCGTCCTTCGCCTTCGGGTCGTACTTCAGGTCTTCGGGGCGTACACCGAACACCATCTCCTTGCCGACATACGGTCTGGAGAGATCGGCCAGCCGTGTATCGATCTGAATGCGGAAGTTGTCCTCGACCGCGTAGACCTTACCACCTTCCTCGACGATCTTCACGCTCATGAAGTTCATCGGCGGCGAGCCGATGAAGCCGGCTACGAAGCGGTTCACCGGGTGATTGTAGAGCGTCAGTGGGTCACCGATCTGCTGGATGAGACCGTCCTTCATAACGACGATTTTGTCGCCCATCGTCATCGCTTCGACCTGGTCGTGGGTAACGTATACCATGGTCGCCTGAAGCCGGTTATGCAGACTCGAGATCTCGGCTCTCATCTGAACCCTGAGCTTCGCGTCGAGATTCGAGAGCGGCTCGTCGAACAGGAAGACCTTCGGCTTACGCACGATCGCTCGTCCGACGGCCACGCGCTGGCGCTGGCCACCGCTGAGCGCCTTCGGTTTGCGGTCGAGAAGCTGCTCGATGTCGAGAATACGCGCGGCTTCGTCCACGCGGTTCTTGATCTCGTCCTTCGAGAACTTGCGGATCTTGAGACCGAACGCCATATTGTCGTACACGCTCATGTGCGGGTAGAGCGCGTAGTTCTGGAAAACCATCGCGATGTCGCGGTCTTTCGGTGGTATATCGTTGACCATTTTGCCGTCGATATAGAGCTCACCGGTGGTGATATCCTCGAGGCCCGCGATCATTCGCAAGGTTGTCGTCTTTCCGCAGCCCG
>PUOG01000351.1 GCA_003552745.1 Spirochaetaceae bacterium | reverse complement strand
CGATCGGGCTTCGGCCGGAACAGATCGGGATTCTCCAGACCGTTCAGAGCCTCGGTACGATTGTCGCCCTGCTCGTCGTCGGATATCTCTCCGATGTGTACAGTAAGCCGCGGATTCTCCTCGCCGGTAGCGTTCTGCTCACCGAATATCTCACGTGGTTGCAGCTCGAATAGCGCCGAAGCATGGTGCAGGCGGCGATCGCGTGCGCGGCGGGAATGGAGATCGCGAGCATGGGACTCATTCCGACGTATCTCATCGAACTGCGCGGTTTCAGGCCGATTCCGGCCAACGTCGGGCTATTGGTCTTCATCGGCGGGATCGCCACCGGGCGCCTGTTCGTCGGCTACCTTACAAGCGACAGACGAATCCGGCGGAGCATCGTGGTGCTCTTTACAACGGCGACCGTCGCGATGGCGGTTCTCTATTTCGTCGACGCCGGTCCGTGGGTAATGGTAACGCTCTTCGTCGCCGGCAACGCGATCAGCGCGCTCGTCCCGCTCGTAATCACCTACGCCGGCTTCTCCCACACCGAGATGTGCTTCTCGCTTTCGGCGGTGAACGGCGAGCGGTCCCAGTCGCCGAGGCGTTCGACGAGCCGCATACCGGCAAGCTGCGCCATCAGGTCGAGCTCGGCGGGAAAGACGTACCGGAACGGCAGCGAAAACCGGCGCGGTGCATCGCCGTCGAGAAAAATGTGGTGCGAAACCAGGCCCTGGTTCACCAGGTCATACTCATCGAAGCCGACTTTCGTCTCGCTGACGTGAAACGGCACCAGCGTTTCCCCGGCCGGAAGGCGCTGCAGCTGCGGCAGCATCGTCTCTACGAGAAAGCGCCCGCCCTGCTCCAAGTGAGCCGCTGCATTGGCGAATGCGGCGACCTGCGCCGCCTGGGTGGTGAGGTTCATGATCGTGTTGAACACGAGATAAACGAGGGAGAAGCGCTCGGCGAGGCGGGTTGAGGCCATATCGCCGATTGTTACCGGAACCTCCGCGCCGCCCGGTTTGGCGCGAAGCTGCGCGACCATCGCGCGGGAGAGCTCGATGCCGTGCACCTCAACGCCGCGGTCGATCAGCGGAAGCGCTACCCGCCCGGTACCGATAGCGAACTCGAGGGCACTGCCAGCGCGTGCATGCTCGGCGAGCAGCGCGGTCGTGCTCTCGATCAGCGCCGGGTCGTTCTCCGGCGCATTGGGATCGTCGTACCCGGCGGCGACGTGTTCGTCGAAGTAGCCGTCATCGTGCGTCGACATGCGAGAGCACCACGCGCTCGGCTTCCGGGCTCCAGATGAAGCCGTTCTTCTCGAGCACCGGCGCGAGCGCGGCGTAGACACCGCCCTTTCCGGCCGCCTTCGGCATGTCGCGCAGCGCGGTGAGCTCCATCTCCAGGTGCGTATAGATGAGCTTCTTCCCGCCCCCGATCTCGGTCTGCCGTTCGGTCGCGTCGGCCGCGGCATCGAGGCCGCCGACGTGTGTGATCATCGGCGCCGGGTCGATGCGGCCCTTGGTGATCAGATCGATGGTATGGCGCAGATCGGCGGCGTTGCTCGCGCTGCTGCCGAAGAGGTTGTATTCGCTGTAATGCAGGTCGTAGACGTTCACCGTGGTGCTCGCCGACTTGTCGCTCGGTCCCGCGAAGGCGTTCAGGCAGCCGCCGGGGGCGAGCAACCGAAGCCCCTGCTCGAATACCGGTGAGAACGGCACCATGACGATAACATCATCACAGCTGTCCCATCCGAATACGTTGCCGACGACCTCGTCGCCCTCTTTCGGATTCACGAAACGCAGGTCGATGCCGAGGCGCTTCGCGTCGTCGGCGTACGCCGCGCGAGCGTGGTCGATCTTCGAGTCGTCGAGGTCGGTGACCAGGATGCGACCGGGAACGTAGTCGCCGTGCAGCGCGTACTCGATCGCAGCAAGGCCCATCGGGCCGCAGGCGCCGAGAAGCGCGAGCGTTCCGCCGACCTTCACGCCCGACTCGTAGCGATGCGTCTCGTCGACCCGGCGGTGGGCGGCACGAAAGGCGGCGGCGACACATGCGAACGGCTCGCAGAGCGATCCGGCGTAGTACGGTACGTCGTCGGCGAGCGGCATGAGGCACTCCTGCTCCATGACTTCGCGCGGGATGATTCCGTAGGTGGTATCTCCGCCGAAGTACTCGAAGGTGTAGCCGGGAGCGCCGAAGCCGTCCTTCACCGCCGGATGGGCGATCGCCGGCTGCACGGTGAAGCGTGCCCCCTCGGGGTACCGCCCCTCGAGCTTCGATCCGACTTCGACGATGTCGCCGCAGATCTCGTGCCCGACGATGACCGGGTGCTCGGCGATGTTCTCCGGCACCCGTTTGTGGGCGTTTCCCTGCTCGAGCGCCTTCCAGGTTGAATGACAGATCGAGTCGCTGACCACCCGGACGAGGACCTCGTCACCGGCGATCTCCGGTAGCTCGAACTCGTCGAGCCGCAGATCGTGTGCCGCGTGCATTCGTACCGCTTTCGCTTTCATCTTTTGCTCCTATACCCCCGCCCGCGTCCGCCGGGCGAGCTCGTCCGCACTCGCCTCGGTCGACGGCGTGTGCCCGGGCAGCGGGACGATCCGTTCGTGAATCGTATCGATGATCCACTCCTTCTGCGGGAAGAACTCATCTTCCATCTCCACCGACGGAGTAATCCAGTTGCGCGAGCCGACGATCGCAGGCGGCCCGTCGAGCTCGTCGAAGGCGAGCTCGCTCACCGTCGAGGCGATCGTGTGCAGGTAGCTCGCCCGCTCGCACGCATCGGAGGCGAGTACGAGTCGTCCGGTCTTCGCCACCGACTCCACGATCGTATCGTAGTTCAGCGGGGCGATGAAGCGGGCATCGATCACCTCCGCCGACATGTCGTACTTCGACTCGAGCTCCTCGGCGGCCTCGATCGCTCGGTAGAGCGTCGCACCGATTGTCAGAATCGTTACATCCGTTCCTTCGCGCTTGATCGACGGCTCGCCTTCCGGCACTTCGTAGTAGCCCTCCGGCACGCCGCCGGGTTCGAACATTTCGCCGACGTCGTATATGCGCTGGCTCTCGAAAAAGATGACCGGGTCGCTTCCGCGCAGCGCGAGGTTGAGCATCCCCTTCGCGTCGTACGGTGTCGCCGGGAACATCACCTTCAGTCCCGGAATATGGGCGACAAGCGATGTCCAGTCCTGCGAGTGCTGCGCCCCATACTTGCTACCCACCGATACCCGAACGACCAGCGGCATCCTGAGCACTCCGGCGCTCATCGACTGCCACTTCGCCGCCTGGTTGAAGATCTCGTCGCCGGCGCGCCCCATGAAGTCGCAGTACATCAGCTCGACGACCGCCCGACCTCCGGAGAGCGCGTAGCCGACGCCGGAGCCGACGATCGCCCCTTCGGAAATGGAGCTGTTGAAGAGGCGATGGTACGGCAGCGCTTCGGTGAGCCCGCGGTAGACGGCGAAGGCGCCGCCCCAGTCGCGATTCTCCTCGCCCCAGGCGGCCATCGTCGGGTCCACGGAGAAGCGGTGGATCATCGCCTCGAAGAGCGCATCGCGAAGCTGCATCACCTTCATCTTCGAAAGCGGTTTGCCCGACTCGTCGAAGGCGCTGCGCGAGCGGCGGGCGATCTGCTGCACGCGCGGGTTCTCCTCGAGGGAGCCGAGCAGCTCCGGCTCGCGCTCTTCCAGGCGATCGCTCGGCGCGTTCGAGTACATCACCGATTCGATAAAAGCTCCGGTCGGCCGCGGGGAGTCGTCGGGCGAAATCGCGCGAGTGACCACGCGCTTGAGTCGCTCGCGAATCCCCTCCTGCTGCGCGTCGAGATCGGCCGCCTTGGCAATCTTGTTCTCTACGAGGTATTCGCGGTAGCCGGCGAGGCAGTCGTGCTGCTCCCACTTTTCGATCTCTTCTCTGGTGCGGTAGCTCGAGGCGTCGGACGGAGAGTGGCCTGAAATTCTATAGGTGATGGTATCAAGCAGCGCGGGGCCGTCTCCGGCGAGGAGAATCTCCTTCTTCCGCGCGACCGCGTCGGCGACGGCAAGCGGGTTATAGCCGTCGACGCGCTCGGCGTGCATGCTCTGCTCGTTGACCCCGGCGCCGACGCGGGCAAGGACACCCTGGCCCATCGTCTCACCGGCGGTCTGTCCGCCCATGCCGTAGAAGTTGTTCATAAAGTTGAAGAGGACGGGCGGGGCGCCGCCGACATCGTTGTCCCAGAGGGTGCGGTACTGCTCCATCGCCGCGAGCATCATCGCCTCCCAGACCGGGCCGCAGCCGAGCGATGCGTCGCCGATGTTGGCTGCCACGATACCCGGTTTCCGGTTGATTCGCTTGTAGAGCGCCGAGCCGACCGCGATATCGGCGCTGCCGCCGACGATCGCGTTGTTCGGCATGCTGCCGAACGGGGCGAAAAAGGCGTGCATCGAGCCGCCGAGGCCGCGGTTGAAGCCGGCGCGGCGGGCGAAGATTTCGGCGAGGGTGCCGTAGAGGACGAAGCTTTCGGCGAGATCGCGCACCGAATCGTGTGAGTCGAGCTCGACCACGCGGCGTGTTTCCCCGTCGTGGTATTCGCTCATGATGTGGTCGAGCTCATCGTCGGAGAGGCGGGCGAGGGCGGCGAGGCACTTCGCGAGGATCTCACCGTGGCTGCGGTGCGAACCGAAGATGAAGTCGTCCGGCTCGAGGCTCATGCACATGCCGACGGCGGCCGATTCCTGGCCGATCGACAGGTGTGCCGGCCCCTTGTGGTCGTATTCGATTCCCTCCCACGAGCCGGAGAGCTTGATCTCGTTGAGCATCGACTCGAACTCGCGAATAATCGCCATATCGCGCCAGGCGCGAATGAGCCCTTCGGCACCCCATCGTTTCTTTTCGTTCTTGATGTCGGCTTCGTACCGGTTGATCGGAATCTCCGCCGATGTAACCGTGCCCGCCTTGCGGACGACTTCCGGGTCGACTACCAGTGATTTCGGCATGGTTATAGCTCCTTATCGTTTCGTCAGATGGCCAGCGTCAGCTCGATGGCCGCGATCGCATCGCACAGATCCTTCAGGAATCGCGCCGCCGGCGCGCCGTCGACCGCGCGATGGTCGATGGTCAGCGACAGCCCGATCGCCGGGATGTGCTCGACCGCGGGGGCTGGGCCGCTTGTGGCGTTCGCTCCAGCGTGCGCCGTCGCGCCGCTCGAGCCCTCTCGGCCGGCAGCGGGCGCCGCGCCTCGTGAACCACCGGCGGCCGCCGCCGCTCCGCCGCCGCTCTCGACGAACACCGGCTCCGGGCGAATCCCGCAGACCCCGAGGATCGCGACCTGGGGTGGATTGAGCACCGGGGTGAAGCTTCGCACCCCCGATGCGCCGAGGTTGGTTACCGTGAAGGTCGCCCCGGTGAGCTCGTCCGGTTGTATGCTGCCGTCGCGG
>PUOG01000163.1 GCA_003552745.1 Spirochaetaceae bacterium | reverse complement strand
GAGCGGTGCACACGCTTTGGATCGACGCCGCTTCGCTTCCGTCGGGGGCTCACTTCGTAACGGTGCAGCTTACCTCCGACAACGCCTCTCCGTACGGAACCATCGCTCGATACGACGAGGTGTGGTACGTGTACGACAACCTCACCACCTCGCATTCGGTTGCGCTGAGCGAATCCGACTTCTCGTTCGGCGGCGGTGCCGGAATCTCGGTGACACTGCGGACCGAAGAGGATCTGCAGCAGTTCTTCGACGGGCTGGAGGCATCGGGCGAGCAAGTACCCTCGGGCGAAGAGTTCAGCGTCAGTGCCGAGCTCCTCGACAGCGACGGGGGTCCGGTAAGCGGAGCGAGCCTGACCTGGCGAATCAACGGCGCAGCGATCGAAGGAGAGCAGGATACGCTCGATATCACCGAGCTCTCCGGCGGCGAGGAAAACCTCGTAGGACAGCTCTCCGGCGTCGATGTCGACGACTCCACGCTCACGTTCACGCCCGCTTACGGGGTCGACGGCGAGGGCGATATCGACGATTCGGTCGCGTTCCCGGCCGGTGTCTCGCTTCTCGTCACGCTGCAGGTAGAGCACGACGGCACCTTCTACAGCGGCAGCTTCAGCGTCGAGGTCACCGAGGCGTCGGAGTAAGAGAGCAGGGGCGAAACGTGATACGTGGCAGCTCGACGATCGCAAAACGCATACTCACTTTGCTGCTCGTCCTCCTGCCGCTCGCTGTGACCGGATGTACGAATCCGTTCGGTCTCAGCGGCGGCAGTGACGGACACGGCAGCCTCGTACTCTCCATGGACGGAGGTTCGGGGAGCGCAGCGCGGTTTACGATCTTTCCGAATCTGAGCGAAAGCGATATCGAAAGCTACGAAATCACGCTGAGCGATGGTCCGGGCGCGGATGTCGTGAGAACGGTGAATGCGGCAAACGGCACCTTTCCCGCTCCGCTCGAGATCCGTGACATTATTCCCGGGGCGTGGAACGTAGCCGTGACCGGCTACGACGGTGCCGATCCGGCGGCCGCGAACGCGATCGTTCGCGGATCGCAGTCAGGCGTCGAGATCGCAGCGGGTGCGAGCACGCACCTCGACTCGATCGTGCTCAGCTATCTCGACGACGACGGCGACGGTTTTCTCGACTTCTCGGTCAGCTGGCCCGCCGATGAGCCGGTCGATCGGGTGGTCTTCGTTCTCGAAGAGCTCGACGGAAGTGTCGGAAGCATCAGTGACAACGCGGTGGATCTCGACACCGGCGCCGGCACCGCGGTCAGGCATGTCGATGTGTCGACCCTGGAGGCCGACGGCGATGACCGCTATGCGGTGGCCTTCCTGGAGAACGACAACTCGCTTGCGGTGGGCTGGTACTGGTTGAACGTACGATTCGACCGTTACGCCGACGGCGATCAACCCGGAGCGAGCACGTGGGTAGTCGACGAGCTCGTACTCGTGCGTCCGAATCTGACATCCGGTGCCACCGTCGACCTCGACGATATCCCGCTCGAGGTACGAATCGTACAGGAAGTCGAAGACGATATCTCGGCCACAATTGAAAACGACGACAACTTCGATGCGACCGATCTTGGGTTCGTCTACACCGGTACCGGGGGAGGTTCACTCACCATTGACACGAGCGGAATCGAGCATACCGTCGATCTTTCGTTCAAGATCCGCAACGACAGCGTCGGACGGAACAACGTAGCCACAGCCGATGCTGCCGGGCGTTTCGATGCCGGCACGAACGTGGCCGTGGTGTTCGATGACAACGGCGACCCGCACGAGACCTACTACTATCCACCGTATCCGTGGCGGGATGACCGAGTCGACAGTACGGATGACACTGAGCTTATTCCGGCCGACGGCAATGAGGCGGAGGAAGGGTACACCGGCCCGACGCTTGCGGATCTCAACAGCGTCATCTCCGACGGTCACGACGATCTCGATCTCGAAGGGGAGGTTGTCCTCGACGGAGACTACAAAGGGTTCCTTCAGGTGAGCTTCCGGCTTCCCGCATCGGTAGATTCGGTCACCTTCGAGTTCGGCGGCGGGGCGAACCGCGACTATTCGTTCGGCGATTTCAAAGCAACGCTGGTAGATGAGGAGTAGGACGATGAACGGTATCACCCGGGCAATACGACGATTGACGATATGTACGGCGGGAGCTTTTCTGTTTCTCGTCGTGGCCGTTCCTGCCCATCCGCAATCGATCGGTATCCGTCCCGGCGTGGCGGCTTACGCCGAGCAGGTCGGTTTCGAGATGATGGTCGAAGGTCGTTTTCGCGTGCCTCTGTTCGAGCGGGGACCCGGATCATTGACCGCCTCGGCATTGCTCGGCTACAGCCGGGCATCGGTCGATACCGCACGCAAGGACGGTTTCATGGTGGCGGCGGCAACCGGCTATGAGATACCACTTGGCGCCGCTGGGCTCGCGGTGGCACCGGGGTTCGCCGCCGGGGTGGAGTTCTCGCAGTTCACCGAGGCGCAAACCGAAAATGAGGTCGCTCCCATGCTCTTTCCGTACGCGGAGGTGGTTTACCGTTTCGACTTCGGTTTGGCCGTTGGTCTACAGACCGGACTGAAAATGCTCTTCTACGGCGGAGAGACCGGGGGCAGCGAACGCAGTCTCGTGCTCGGACCGGTTATCTCCTACGCGTTCGGCAATTGAGGAGCGGACAGGTGTGCGGCCACGTGGTCGGGAGAGTGTTACGCGCTGCGGTGTGCCGTCGCAGGGCAGTCTCCTGCGTCGCTGCCGCCGCCCTCGGCAGCGTGGATGGCCGTCAGGCAGCCTTTCTCACGAGCTGAGCCGCTCATCGACCTCATCTCGGCTCGGGATAGAAGGGCCGGCCCCGGGACGGGTGACCGAAATGCCGGAGGCGGTCTGAGCGAAGGTGACCGCATCTTCCATAGACCTTCCTTCCGTAAGCGCGACCGCCAGGGCTCCGCTGAATACGTCGCCGGCCGCGGTGGTGTCAACCGGTTCCACCGGCGGCGCCGGACGTCGCCGTACGGGAGCTCCTGCGTCGGAGTAGGCAACGCCGTCGCCGCCGAGGGTCACACACACCGTCCCGACCCCGAGCGCGGACAGAGACCGAATCGCCGAATCGACCGACTCGGCGTCGGACAACTCGCCCTCTATCCCGGCGAGTAGCGCGGCCTCTCCTTCGTTCGGCGTCAGGTATGAGACACCGGCGAGTGTCTCGCGGGAGAGTTCGGCCGCGGGAGCCGGATTGAGCAGGACGGGTGTTCCTGCTTCCCCTGCGACACGCACCACCTCGGCGACGACGTCGAGCGGAACCTCGAGCTGAACCAGCACGATATCGGAGTCGGCGATATGCGTGCCGAAGTCTCGCACGTCGTCAGGGGTCAGGCAGTGATTCGCCCCGGGATCGATCACGATGAAGTTGTCTCCCTGGTGGACCACGATCATAGCGATGCCGCTCGGGCTCTCGGCGATCGACACGACATCTTCTACGATCACTCCGCTGGCGGATAGATGCTCTCGCAACTGTTCGCCGAATGCATCTGCTCCAACGCGCGCCAGCATTCTCACCTCGCCGCCGAGCCGCGCCGCCGCGCACGCCTGATTCGCCCCCTTACCCCCGGGTGCGGTCATGAAGTCCGACCCGATAATCGTCTCTCCGAGTTTCGGCACACGCGGGGTGTGGACGACGAGATCCATATTCACGCTTCCGACAATCGCTATCCGTCCCAATCGGTCTATATCCATCGATCTACCATACGACCCGTGAGTGATTCACCGCAAGCATTTGGTTACTTCAGGTTGTCGACGGCCGCACGCTCGGCTGCCAGCGCAGCGCTGTAGCGCTTGTGATACGTGTTGAACCCGTCGACGTCGGCCGGGTCCGGATCGACCGATACCACCTCGGCGTCGGCGAACACGCTGTCGAGGTAGTCGGGTAGCGATTGCCCGGCATCGTGCTCGACCATGTAGGCGGCAAGCAGCGCCATGCCCCAGGAGCCGCCTTCGCCGGCGGTTTCCATGACACTGCACTTCGAGTTGGTCGCCGCGGCCATGATCCGTTGACCGACCTCCGGTGTCTTGAACAGACCGCCGTGGCCGCGAATCTCATCGACCTTCACCCCCTCTTCATCGAAGAGCACGTCCAGCCCGGTGCGCATCGCCGAAACAGCGGAGAACAGATGTGCGCGGACGAAGTTCGCCAGGGTAAACTTGCCATCCGGGGTGCGAACGACCATCGGTCGGCCTTCGCTGAAGCCGGTGACGTGTTCGCCGGAGACGTACGGAATCACGGTGACCCCGCCGGCGTCCTTGTCCGCTTCGAGCGCGAGCGGCATGAGGCGGGCAAAGACATCGCCCTCGTCGGCCGCCGCACCGAGCGTCTTTGCCGCCTGCCCGAGAACGGCCATCCACTCATTGAAGTCGGAGGTGCAGTTGTTCGAGTGAGCCATGGCGACCGGACTGCCGTCCGGAGTGAGCACTATGTCGAGCTCCGGATGGTATCCGGAGAGCGATGATTCGAGGACGACCATCGTGAATGCGGATGTGCCGGCGGAAACATTGCCGGTGCGCGGGCGAACGCTGTTCGTCGCGACCATACCGGTTCCGGCGTCGCCCTCCGGAGGGCAGACCGGAGCGCCTGCAGCCAGAGTGCCCGACGGGTCGAGCAGCTTCGCACCATCTTTCGTGAGCTCACCGGCCGAGTCTCCGGCGGGCACGACTCTCGGCAGTAGATCGGAGAGCTTCCACGAGACTCCGCGGTCGGCAACCAGCGAATCGAAGTGCTCGACTTTCCTGGCGTCATAAGTCAGCGTCTCCGGATCGATGGGGAACATGCCCGAAGCTTCGTCGAGCCCGAGCGCGAACTCGCCGGTAAGCTTGTAGTGGATGTAGCCGGCGAGCGTGGTGAGCTTCGCGATCGAGCCGACGTGCTGCTCGCCGTTAATGATCGCCTGGAAGAGGTGCGCGACGCTCCAGCGTTGCGGGATCGGGAACTGAAAGAGCTCGCTCAGCTCGGTCGAGGCAACTTCGGTGATATTGTTCCGCCATGTTCGGAACGGGACGAGGAGATTGTCGTCTTTGTCGAGCGCTATGTAGCCGTGCATCATCCCGCTGAACCCGGCGCCGGCGATCTGCGAAATCTGCGCTCCGTACTGGTTCTTGACATCCGATGCGAGATCCGAGAACGCCGCGGCGAGTCCCGACCACGCCTCTTCCAGCGGGTAGGTCCAGATGCCGTCGACCTGCTGGTTTTCCCACGTATGCGATCCGGATGCGATCGGCCGGTAATCCGGACCGATCAGCGTTGCCTTGATCCGTGTCGAGCCGAACTCGACGCCGAGCACCGCCTTCCCCTGCGAGATAACATCGGCTGGATTGTACTCTTTATTCTGCGGCATAGCGCGCGCCTCCCATGGTTCTGTGTGAAATAGGCTGATCCGGTCGGCCACTCACCGTCCGGTGCGTCCCATTCTAACGCCTGTTGATATGTTTGCAATGTGCTGGAGATGGGAGCGCGCGTGCTTTGGACAGTTATGATTCCGGCGTAGCGCCTGCAATCATAGAGTGTGCGAGGCGAACCGCCTCGATCAGAGCGCCGGTTGTTGCGACCCCCCGTCCGGCGATGTCATGCGCGGTGCCGTGTGCGGGCGTCGTAATCGGAACGGGGATTCCTCCGGCGACGGTCACCCCGCGTTCGAATCCGAGGAGCTTCACCGCGATCTGCCCCTGATCGTGGTACATCGAGACAACACCATCGTACCGCCCGTCGCGGACTCGCAGAAACACCGTGTCGGCCGGAAACGGGCCGTCGGCGGTGATCCCGAGGCTGCGAGCGTCGGCAATCGCCGGCGCTATGCGCTCTATTTCCTCCCGGCCGAAGAGTCCGTTCTCACCGGCGTGCGGGTTGAGCGCGCTCACCGCGATTCGCGGATCGATATGGCCGGCTCTTCTCATGACGCCGTCGATAAAACGCACCGCAGAAAGCACCCGTTCGCGGGTAATCTCGGCGGCGACATCGGCGAGCGGAATGTGCGACGTGACGCGCGTTGTCCACACTCCGTCGAGCACGTTGAGCTCGTTCTCGTCGGCGTCGAGTGAAAACGCACTCTGGAAGTATTCGAGCTCGCTTGCGAACGGGCATCCGGCGAGGTGCAGCGCCTGCTTGTTCAGAGGCGCGTACACCAGGGCATCGATCCGTCCGGTACGCGCGAGCTCGACCCCGCGTTCCAACGTCTCGAGGGCTGACCGACCCGCGGCCTCGCTGACGCGCCCGATCGATATCGGTCCTTGATCGGTGGTCCGGGTCTGGAGTAGTACCGGCCGTCCGGGCTCTATGGCGTCATCGTGCGGGTCGGTTACGATCGGAAGGTCACACGTCACTCCGGCCGCATGGGCTCCCCGTTCGAGAGTCGGTTCGTCGCCGATCACGATGATCCGGAGGTCGGGGGGATAGTCGCGATCGTGGAGTAACTTCGCGACGATCTCCGGCCCGATGCCCGAGGGGTCGCCGAGGGTAAGACCGATCCGGGGGTTTGGTGGGCAGTTGCCGGCTTTGAAGGCTTCGTCCGTGTAGCTCATTTTGGTTCTACGACACCTGGTTCACGACGTGAGCCCGCTCGAATTCGATCGGAACGGCGTTGAGCTCTGCATCGACCTCGCCGTCGAATCGTCCGAACGTCTGCGCGGCCCAGAACATCGCCCTGATATTCTCTATCGGTGTGCCCGGGTTGATCGAACCCGCGGTACAGACGCGAAGCTGAGACAGATCGGCCCCTGCTGCCTCAATCTCCTTCAAATCGCAGCGTACCGCATCCACCACGAGGTCGGTGCTACCGCGCCACAACACCTGCGTCGGCGGTACCTGTCCGTCAATGTGCATGCCGGGAGCGATACTCAGGATGTGCGAAACGGAGATCATCGGCCCGATGTTCACCGTCGTCACGCCGATGTCGGCGAGTATCTGCACATGGTTGCGGAGGTTGGAGTCGGCGTGATAGTAACGCTCGCCGTTCGGCGCGAATGTCTCGTACAGATCGCGGTCGTGGGGTGCGCAGAACTCCGCGTAGGTGTCGGGTGACATGAGCCCGGTCAGATCCGACGCGAAGGCAAGCCCGTCGGCACTCTCGGCGCCGTCGAAGGCGCGCGAAGCGCGGATGTAGCGCTTCATCGTTCGAGCCACAAGGGCGGTGAGCTCCGCCATCTCGTGCGGATCCGTGACGAGCCACATAAGGAAGCTCGTGATACCGCACAGCTGGCCGCAGAGCGTTGCGACGCCCTTGATGCCCTCGGACGCCGGCGCCCTCGGCCGCTTCCCGGTGCGTTGCTCGACGAGTCTCGCGGCCTCCCAGTACTCCGGATGGAGCTTGCCCTCGTGCAGAAGCCCTTCATCGGAGATCGCGTCGATACGGCGTGCGAGGCCGGAGACCGACGCCGGCTCTTCGACCACCGGCGTGAGAACCGGCGTCGATGTGGCGTGGTACCGGACCTCCCCGCCGAAAAGCGAGGCGTTGAGGATAACGCCGTGGTCGTAGCACTTATCGTGCACGATATCGATCCCGAGCGCTCCGACTACCTCCTCGCGCGCCCGTGCGACCGCCTCCTGCTGCACATCGAAGCTCCGGTAGTACTTGTCGAACGGAACCCCGAGGTGCTCGCACACCCAATCGCCGTCGAGCGCCGCCGTCGCCGGGACGAACTCATGCCCCGCTCCGGCGAGATACGATTCGGCGTCGAAGTTGATATCGTACTTGTTCGTTGAAGTTGAACTCACATCGCCCTCCACAGGTCACCGGACGTCCGCCGGTTCGATCCCGGCCTTCGCTTCCGAGCCTCCATTGTGCCGTAGAGGGCGGGTGAGATTGAAGTGCTGTTGCACCGTTCGTCGGAGCGGTGTGAATTGCCGACGGCACGGTGGTCCGGTTCCTTGCTGCGTGTTGCTTCTCCACCTACACTGTCGGGCACCAGGGAACACCGAACGAGGAAACCATGTCCGAACAGATTACGCGACTCAGAGCGAACGACTTCGAAGAGGCGATCGACTTGCTCAATCTCGTGTTTTCGGCCCACAGGCCGCACGACTTCGAGCGCCTGCTACCGAAGCTCTATCAGCCGACCGACGAGTCGATGGGTAGACATCTTGCCGTCAAGCGCGACGGGAGAATTCGCGCCATCGTCGGTGTCTATCCGATCGAACTGAACATCGGGAACACACCACTTACGATCGCCGGTATCGGTGGGGTCTCGGTGCATCCGCGAGATCGGGGACGAGGATACATGAAGCGGCTCATGGAAGCCGCGCTCGAGCAGATCCACGATGAGTCATACGAGATTTCGTGGCTCAGCGGTCAGCGGCAGCGGTACGGCTACTTCGGATACGAGGTCTGCGGAACCGCCTGGGAGTTCAGCGTGAGCGACGCAAACGTCCGACACAGCTACCGGTCGGTGCCGGAGCTGACGTTCGAAAAGGTAACCTCGTCGGACGACGAGCGAATCGCCGCCGTTGTCCGGTGGCACGACGATCACGCGGTTCACTGCACACGCCGGCCGGAGGCGTTCTTCGACGTGGCGGTGAGCTGGCACCATGAGCTGTTTGTCGCGTTCGACACTGAGGGGCGAGCGGTCGGCTACGTCATCGCCGACCCGAGCTCCGGCATGGTGTTGGAGGCGAGGGGAGAGAGCGAGGCGACGACCCGGGCGCTCGTGCCGGCATGGGTGCGGCGGCACGGCCGAGGATCGGTCAGCTTCGAGTGTGCCCCGGTTCCTTCACCACTTGTCGACGAACTCGGCCGGGTTGCCGAAGGCACCGGCATTCGGCCGGTAGGAAACTGGCGGATCTTCGACTGGCAGAAGGTCATGCGCGCGCTGCTCACGCTTCGCCGCGAGAAGACCGGATTGCAGCCGGGCGAGATAGTGGTCGGTATCGAAGAGTACGGCAATCTCCGGATTGCCGTGTCCTCCGAGGGCATCGTGTGCGAGCGCACGGATGAGGTGCCCGCGATCGAGATGAGCGCCCCGGTTGCCATGCGTACCATCTTCGGTCCGCTACCGCCGCCGGCGAACGCAGCGGCCTCCGGTTCGGTTCTCGACAGCTGGTGCCCCCTGCCGCTGTTCATGCCCCGGCAGGACGGGGTGTAAGGAGTTGACGCTATGAAAATCACATCGGTGACCACCTATTCGACTCGTGGGGTTACGCTGGTCGAAATCGAGAGCGATAGCGGCGAGACCGGTTGGGGCCAGACGGCTCCGTTCAACGCCGATATCACGGCCGCCGTGTTGCACCGCATGGTCGCACCTGTCGCCATGCAGCTCGAGGATCCCGATCCGGCAACGCTCGCCGATCGAGTCGTCGCGGCGAACCTGAAGTTTCCCGGGAGGTTCGTACTGCGCGCGCTGTGCGGGGTGGAAACCGCACTCTGGGATCTGCTCGCCCGACGCGAGAACAAGCTCGTCTGCGAACTCCTGGGCGCCGACCCGGGGCCGTGGCCGGTGTACGCCTCGAGCATGCGGCGCGACATTACCCCGTCCGACGAGGCACAACGTATCCGCGGACTGCGGGATGACTACGGCTTCCGCGCGTGCAAGGTCAGGGTCGGCGACGGCGAGGGCGAGGACCGCGATCGCTGGCCCGGCCGCAGCGAAGAGCTCATCGACACGATGCGCTCCGCGTTCGGGCCCGACTTCGTCATACACGCCGACGCGAACAGCGCCTATCGCCCCGAACGGGCGATAGAGATCGGCCGGCGACTGCACGGCGGAGGTCCCGGGCACTTCGAGGAGCCGTGTCCGTACTGGGAGATGGAGTGGACGAGACAGGTGACCGAGACGCTCGACGGTGACGTTGCAGGCGGCGAGCAGGATAACTGGATTCCCGTCTGGGAGCGCATGGTACGCGAGCGTGTGGTCGACATCGTTCAGCCCGACGTCTGCTACATCGGCGGAATGAGCAGGGCGATGAGAGTAGCCTCGCTCGCGCGGGAGGCCGGAATGTCGTGTACACCGCACTCCGCGAATGTAAGCATGGTAACCGTTTTCACGCTTCACCTGCTGCGTGCTATCGCGAACCCGGGGCCGTTTCTCGAGTTCTCGATCGAGGAGCCCGGTGAGCTCGGGGAGCTGTACGAGCCGCGACTCGAGGTGAGTGACGGACAATTGCTTATGCCGGCCGACGAAGCGGGGTGGGGGGTGCGACCGCGCCGCGAATGGCTCGAGAGTGCGCTCCGCGAGCGGTCGGAAAAGGATACCTGAGCGAGGCGCGGCAAGTAACGGCCGGGCAGCCGTAATGCGCCGCCGTTCAATGCGGAGCAAACTCCGAGGGAGTGCAGCCGACTACTTCCTTGAACCGGCGCGAAAACGCTCCCGGGTCGGCGTAGCCGAAGCGGAATGCGATCTCCTTCACCGAGAGGCAGTTGGACGACAGGATCGCACACGCCTCCTCCATGCGTCGCTTCAGCCGGTACTGACCGGGGCTCATTCCGATCCGCTCGCGGAAGAGCTGGCGAAGCCGCGAGTAACTGAGCGGTATCGTTGCGAGGACCTCTTCGACCTCGCGACGGTCGGTCGGGTCGTGACTGAGCAGGTAGCACGCCTGACGCAGCGGGTCGCGATCTGCTCCAATCTCGTCGTACCGGTAGATCGTATCGAACCACGCGAGCGCATCCGCCTGCAGGAAGCGCAGCTCCGGATCGGCGGCCGCCGAAAGGTTGTCGTAGAACTCGAACAGCCGGTCGATGAGTACCGTCTGCGTCGACGGATGGAGAACCGGCGATTCGGGCGCGAACGGAACGAGCCGCCGGATAAGCGTCTCGAGCTCCTCGAACCCGTCGCGGGAAGCGACCGCATTCCAGTACCGGGTCGAAAGCAGCTGGTGCCGTTCGATCGGGCTGACCGGGCGTGCCCGCCCGATCCCGCAGAAGATCTCGTGCCAGTCGCTGTCGGGGCGGATTGCGAGGCTGTGGGTACGGTCTGGAAGTCGCTGAATCGCGTCGCCGGGTCCGACATCGATCGATTCACCGGTGTCATCGGTGTAGCGGCCACGCCCCTTCAGCACGAGCACGAGACAGTAGAACGGGTAGCACCGGCTCGTTGTGTCGTCTACGACGCCGGCCTTGGAGACCGCGCCGGCACACAGCATTCCGAGCAGGTCGTTATGCTCGAACGTACGGTAGATCGGACGGCGTCCGTCCGGAAACGCGCGTGCCATGCTCGTCAGATAGTACATGTTTTCGGTCACCGGCGCCATTCGTCGGCGCCGGTCGCTCTGCGATGATAGTCGAATGAGCCGATCAGAACATGCGCCGGTCGATCCGGTGAGTCGCGACTTCGAGAACCACAACGTCCTCGAGGTCAACCGCGAGCCGATGCACGCGCCGCTCTGCGGGTACGCGTCGAAAGAGGAGGCGCGAGCCGGCGACAGGATCGCGTCCACCTTCGTCAACACGCTGGACGGGAGCTGGGCGTTCCGGCTCTTCGACCGGCCCGAGGCGGTACCGACCGACTTCTCGAGCACGGAGTTCGACGTGTCGGGTTGGGCCCGAATCGCGGTTCCCGGCACGTGGGAGACGCAGCGGCACGGGACACCCATCTACACGAACGTGAAGTACCCCTTCGGCGTCGAGCCCGGTTCGCCGCACCTGCGCAATCCTTACCGGGGCGCGGCCCCGGACGGAGCATCTCCACCCGAAGGCGCTTCGCCGCGCGAGATGGACCACTACGGGGGAGCGGTTCTCTGTCCGCCGTATGTTCCGGCCGACAATCCGACCGGCTGCTACGTGACCGACTTTACCGTCGACCCGACGTGGGCCGAGAAGGATCTCTACCTCTCGTTCGAAGGGGTGGAGTCGGCGTTCTATCTCTGGGTGAACGGCAGGTGCGTCGGCTACGGTCAGGATAGCAAACTCCCGTCGGAGTTCCGGATCACCGAGTTCGCGAAACCGGGCTCGAACCGGCTTGCTGTCCAGGTCATGCGATTCTGCGACGGCTCGTACCTCGAGGACCAGGACTATTGGCATCTCTCCGGTATTCACCGGTCGGTTATTCTCTACGCGAAACCGTCGGCGCACATCAACGACCTCCAGGTTCGTACGCCGATCGATCTCTCGTCGATTTCGATCGGCGATCGCGGGCCGGCCGCCGACGCGGAGCTCGATATTACCTGTTCGGTCCGTGAGGTGCCCGGCTTCGCCTCTTACCGTGTCCGCTTCGAACTCCTCGACCCGGCCGGAAAGAGCATCGCGACGGGAGAGGCGCCGGTCTCGGTCGACACACCGATGTACTCCCGGCGCGGCGGCGACCGCCCGCGCGAACGTGCGACGGCGAATGTCCGCTTGCCGGTACCGGATGCACACTTATGGAGCGACGAGACACCGACCCTCTACCGCGCCGTCGTCGTACTCATAGGCCCCGGCGGCGAAGAGGTCGACTACGAGAGCGTCCGTGTCGGCTTTCGCGACATCCGCGTCGCCGACGACGGCGTGATCCGGCTGAACGGCCGGCGGCTGATCGTGCGCGGCGTCGACCGGCACGAGCACGACCCCGAGAGCGGACGCCTGCCGTCGATCGAGCGGATGCGTGACGAGGTCGTCGCGATGAAACGGCTGAACTTCAACGCGGTGCGCACGAGCCACTATCCGAACGACAGCGCTTGGTACGATCTGTGCGACGAGATGGGCATCATCGTCGTAGACGAGACGAACCTCGAGACGCACGGGATCGGCGCGCAACTCTCCCGTGACCCGACGTGGGCGCAGGCGTATCTGCAGCGCGCAATCCGGATGGTCATGCGCGACAAGAACCACCCATGCGTCTGTTTCTGGTCTCTCGGCAATGAGTCGGGGGTCGGGCCGAATCACGCTGCAATGGCCGCGTGGATCCGTTCATACGATCCAACGCGCCTGGTGCAGTACGAGAGTGGCGATCCCGGCGCAGACGTGACCGATGTTCGCGTTCCGATGTATCCGAAGGTGAAATGGGTGGAGCAGACGCTCAGCGACCCGGACGATCCGCGACCGATGGTGATGTGTGAATACGCGTACGCGAAGAGTAACAGCAACGGAGGCGTCTCGAAGTATTGGGAGCTCGTCCGGCGCTTCCCGCGGTTCCAGGGCGGATTCGTGTGGGACTGGTGCGATAAGTCGCTTCCGCTGTCGGGTCCCGACGGCACGATCGGGTACGGCTACGGCGGCGACTTCGGTGAAGATGTCCTAAACGAGGAGTCGCTCGACATGTGCCTCAACGGCGTAGTTCAGCCGGATCTGACCCCGCATCCGGGTGCACTCGAGATCAGGTATCTGCAGGCACCCGTTCGGCTGCTCTCGGCTTCCGGCGGCCCGACGACCGGAGCCGCGACGATTGACGGTCCCACGAGTGCGGACGTTGCAGCCGGCACGGTCGCGGTGCGAAACGAGTACCACTCGACCGACATCGGGGGGATGGAACTCGACTGGGTGCTCCTTCGAAACGGCGTTGCGGTCGCCGACGGCACGAACACCCTCCCGCCGATCGCCCCCGGTGAAACCGAAGTCGTCGAACTGCCGTGGCACGACGCCCTTACCGGCGTCGATGAAGCCGGCGCATCGAACCGGGACGCGTGGGGTGCACCGTCACCCGGACACGTATCGCAGTGGCACCTAAACGTCGATCTGCGTCTGGCGGCCGACACACCGTGGGCTCCGGCGGGTCACACGATCGCCTTCGAGCAGTTCGACGTGACTGCGCGGGTCTCGGGCGCGGTGGACGGCGGTTTGTCGACGACTCGCACCGGTGCAGCGGCCTCGTACGAGTGGCCGGCCGGACTCAGCGTGTCGAGCGACCGGCTGCTCGTCGGATCGGAAGGCGCACCGATCCTTCGGGGTGGCGTCGGCAACTTCTTCCGTGCGACCACCGGAATCGACCGAGGTACCGGCGGCGACTCGTACGCGAACGACTGGTATCGCGCCGGGCTCGACCGGCTCGAACGGCGGGTCGTATCGGTCACCGGCGGCGAGCGCCGCATCGTGCATGCGCGCTACGAAGTCGATGGACGTGCCTGCTTCGAACAGCGGTCGGTATACGAGCCCATCGGCGAAGGTGCGATCGGCGTCGAAGAGACGGTGATATGCGATCCGGCTCTCCCGGTGCTGCCCCGCATAGGTGTTACCTACGAGATCGACCCCGCGCTCTCGCGGGTCGAGTGGCTCGGACGCGGTCCGCATGAGAGTTACTGCGACCGCAAGCTCTCGGCACGGGTCGGTCGGTACGAGGGCACGGTCGACGAACAGCACTATCCGTTCATTCTGCCGGTCGAATGCGGCGGCAAAGAGGACGTGCGCTGGATCGCGCTCCGCGACGGCTCCGGCCGCGGTGTTGTGTTTGCCTCGGACATCGCATTTCACGCGAGTGCACTGCGCCACAGCGTCGCGGAGTACGAGGCTGCGCAGCACGAGTGGGACCTCACGTTATCCGACCGGATATACATCAACCTGGATCATCGTCACCTCGGACTCGGCGGCGATGTGGGCTGGTACAAGTGCATCGACGAGGAGCATCTGATTCAACCGGGCACGTGCAGGTACCGGTATGTGGTACAGCTGACCGATTGACCGGCGAGAATGGAGGATTACTATGGAGAGGATTACTATGGAACCGATGACAATCGATCGCGGATGGCGATTTCGCTGGACCGCGAACGGGCAGACCCGAAACCAGTCGAACGAATGGAGGTCGGTCGACCTGCCGCACGATTTCAGCATCATCCAGGCGCGCGATCCCCAGGCGGCGGGTGGAGCGGCGAACGGATTCTTCCCCGGCGGAGTCGCACACTACGAAAAGGCGATCGAGATCCCCGAGGAATGGGCCGGGCATCGGATCGTCGTCGAGTTCGAGGGCGTATACATGAACGCGACGGTGCGAATGAACCGGAACTTCGTTCGCTTCCACCCGTACGGATATACGAGCTTCTTCTGTGATCTTACCCGCCACGTGCGCTTCGGCGGAGAGAATACGCTTCTGGTCACCGTCAACAACAGCGCGATGCCGAACAGCCGCTGGTACAGCGGATCGGGGATCTACCGCCACGTGCGTCTTCATGTGCTTCCCGAGCTCCACATCGCTCCGTGGGGTATCGCGGTGACGACACCGAAGGTCTCGACGGACGAGTCGACCGTCGAGGTGACGACGACTGTCGAGGATCACCGAAACGGCGGCTCGCCGAAGTCGGCGCGGGTCCGATCGATGCTGCGTGACGCCGCGGGCGAGAGTGTAGCAACCGACGAATCCGACCTCGAGGCCGGTGTGGGACGAGCCCGGCTGTCGGTTTCGAATGCACGACTCTGGTCGATAGATGACCCTTACCTGTATACATTGGAGAGCGAGCTGCTCGTCGACGGCCGGCCGATCGACAGGCGCGAGACGCATGTCGGCATCCGGTCGATATCGTTCGATCGCGACGCAGGCTTCGAGCTGAACGGTGTCGGGATGAAGCTCAAGGGTGGATGTGTCCACCACGACTGCGGCCTGCTCGGGTCCGCCGCATACGACCGGGCGGAGGAGCGCAAGATCGAGCTTCTGAAAGAATCGGGGTTCAATGCGGTACGCACGGCACATAACCCGCCGTCGACGGCGTTTCTCGATGCGTGCGACAGACTCGGTATGCTCGTGATCGACGAGGCGTTCGACTGCTGGCGCGACGGAAAGAACCCGAACGACTACAGCGTCGCATTCGAAGCTCATTGGAAGGCGGACATCGATGCGATGGTGCTCCGCGACCGCAATCACCCGTCGATTATCATGTGGTCGACCGGCAACGAGATCATCGAGCGTGACGGACGATCGGACGGGTATGAGTATGCACGACTCCTCGCCGACCGCGTGCGATCGCTCGACCCGACGCGTGCGATTACCAACGCGCTCTGCGGGCTGTGGGAAGACCCCGACGCGAGCGGGCTCGCGGCGAATGTCGCCGCACCGACAGGCGACGGGGAGCGCGACTACTGGGGCGAGCTCACCGAACGGTTCGCCGAACCGCTCGACGTTGTCGGGTACAATTATCTCCTGCATCGCTACGAGGGGGACGGGCAACGCTTTCCGAAGCGGATCATCTGCGGTGAAGAGACCTTTCCGAAGGATGTGTACGACTACTGGGAGGCGACCGAGCGGCTCCCGTACGTGATCGGCGATTTCGTCTGGACCGCGATCGACTACCTCGGCGAGGCGGGAATCGGACACGTCTGGTACAACGGCGAGACGACCTTCCTCGGCGACTACCCGTGGAATCAGGCGTACTGCGGTGACATCGATATCTGTGGCTTTAAACGACCGCAGTCGTACTACCGCGACTGCGTCTGGGGAATCGCGACCGCTCCGTACATCGCGGTACAAGATCCGCACTTCTACGGCCTCGACGGAGTCGTGTCGCGCTGGGGCTGGCCCGATGTGGTCTCATCGTGGAGCTGGCCGGGATTCGAAGGCAATCCGATAGTGATCGATGTCTACTCGCGCGATGACGAGGTCGAGCTCGTTCTGAACGGAAAATCACTCGGACGCCGGCCGGCCGGACAAAAGCACCGCTACACCGCGACCTTCGAAACGACCTACGCCGCGGGCGATCTGGTCGCGATCGGATACAGCGACGGAATCGAACGCTCGAGAACCGAACTGCGGACGGCCGGACCCGTCGCCGCGATCCGGCTGACGCCCGACCGGCGGACGCTCCGGAGTGAGTACGGCGACTTGTGCTTCGTGACCGTCGAGCTCGTCGATGCCGACGGCTCGGTCGTGCACTGCGCGAGCGACCGGGTACACATTTCGGCAAGCGGCGCCGGGACGCTCATTGCCGTCGGTAACGGCGATCCGAAGAGCGACGAGGCGTACGTCGGGACGACCCGGCGCGTGCATAACGGGCGGGCGATGGCCGTAGTACGAACGGACGGGGAGCCGGGCGAGATCACGATCGCTGGGGTGTGCGACGGAGTCGCGCCGGCGGTGGTGACGGTGAGCGCGGAGTCCGGCGCGACCAGCTGAACGACGGCGCCGGCATGCTCATCCACCAGGCATCGATCCTGGGGGGCATCGCGAACGGGTTACGTCTGCGCCGAGGGTGAAAAACCGAGGGTGAGACGCCGGGAACAAGAAAAGTATCCCCTCGTGACGTTTGCCACACATGACGGCCGGCAGTAGTGAGACTACAATCAATGAACAGTCATCGGGGTCAAGGGGGCAGGGGAAGCTGTGAGTATCCACGGGTTTATCGATTCATTCTCAACGAGTCTCGGAGCGCGGTTCATGCCCAAGTACTTCCGGGATGGGGCCGAATCGGGCACCGTCGGGGAACACCTGCGCGAGGTTGAACTGACCATGCCGGCGATCGAGGGTGAAGGCGAATATGAGCTTGCCGCCGCGACAGCGGTGGGGGAGCTCGATGCGGGATTTCGACTGGCCCAATGGATAGGTGAGAATGCTCCGGCGGTCATCTACCATCATGGCGCCGCCGAGACCCCGTACGACTACGGATTCAAGGGAATCTTTCCAATCCACAAGATGGAGATTCCGGCGAATCTCTTCCTGGTTCGCGCCCCGTTCCACCGCAACATGAAGGACTTTAAGTCGGGCATTCGAACCCTGGCCAATATCGCCGCCATGCTCGCCGTTTCGGTTCTGGTGATCGAGCGACTCGTGCAGCACTGCAGGGAGAAGAAGATCGAGCGGATTCTGATCGCGGGAACAAGCCTGGGAGGATTCATTACCAACCTCCACCACATACACTTCAACAGCGCAGATTCATACACCCCGTTGCTCGCGGGGCTCGCGATGGAAGACGCGTATCTGGATTCCGCGTACAGCAAGGCCGTAGATCCTCGTGCTCGAGAAGAGTGGGCGGATAGGATCAAAGCGGTCCTGAATTTCGAGGACGGTTTCGCCGCCGGTGAGAACGGCAACGTTTTCCCGCTATTGGCGCGACATGACCGGCTGGTCAGGTACGAGCGACAGAAGGAGTCGTACCGTGGACACCCGGTCTCCACAATCGAGAAGGGTCATGCGACCGGCGCGCTCTCCTACAAGCAGCTTCGAGCGCATATTCTCGATCACATGCCGAGCGGGAGCTCCTGATACTCGCCGTCCTTCCGGGGGACGGTGAGCGTGCGCCCATCAACCCGCACGCGAACTGCGTCGGTCGTATCGGTGAAATCGGTGCGGCGCACGAGCAGCGTGCCGCCGCGGCGCCGGGCGGAAACGACCGGCCCGGGCTCCCGCGGAACCTCGAATAGTACCGGAGTGCCGCGAGAGGCGTACTGCGGCCAGGCTCCGGCCTCGTCGTATGCCTTCTGAAGCAATTGCAGCTCGCTCAACGTCTCTCCGGCCGGGCACCACATCATCCACGAATCGGCGCCCCGGAGAAATGTGTGGGCGAGGAGCTCGCGGTATGCGCATTCGCTCATCTGCGGAACCGCTTCCATCCCGTCCGGAGCGTCGGTGGTGTGCCAGTGAACCCACGGGACGAGTGGAACCTCCGAGGGCGTAGATGCGCCGGCGTTCGAGGCGACGAGAAGCATGTTGTAGAACCAGCGATAATCATCAACCTCGAACCCCGGATACCAGCTCCACGTCGGATACCATGTGTAGATCACCGGGTTGGCAAAGGTGTAGCCGGCCTCATCGAACTCGTGCTCGTACCACGGCCGGTACCGGGCGTACTGATCGGCGATGTACGGCGCGCCGTCGGGAAGAGTCTCGAAGTAGTCGTACCAGTAGCGTATCCCTGCGTGCGGGTAAACGGCATAGTTGCCGACGAGCGCATTGGGATGGTACTGGGAGATGATGTCCACCGCGCATTCTCGCTGAAGCCGGCTCCGGATTCGGCGCAGGCGCTTCTGGAACCCGAAGAAATTCTGTGCGAGGTCGGGAAGGTGCTCCGTGCATACCCGGCACCGTTTCGCGCTCGCCCAGGCGCCGTTCCATTCGATGGGGCCGTCGATCTCCCAGTCGAAGTAGACGAACGAAACGTCAATCCTCGCATTCCGGTACGCTTCGAAGATCGAGCGCATCTGTGACTGAATCTCGGTCTTTCGCGATTCGAGGCGAAAGGGACAACCCATGCGGCGCGAGCCGAAACTCGAATCGGAGAACGACCGGCCGTGTGAATCGACGTGGAGGGTGTGTTCGGCACCGTTGAAGAAGCCGTACAGCGCCTCGCTTGCATGAACGCCGACCGGAAGGTCGAGCTCCTGTTGAAGCCGACCCATGCGCACCGCGCACTCGAGCGACCGGGTGTCGTGCGGTTTGACCCGGGCGCACAGACCGATGCCGCGTGCATCGAGCGCTGCGAGGATCTCGCGAGCCCGGCCGTCGTCGGGAGGGAGCTCCCCTTCGAGCCGCGAGCCTCTCAAGGGAAGCCGCTCCCCGCGAGGATTCGTAAGCCGGGGCAAACCGTCTATTAGTGACTGAAACCGCTCTTCGTCCGTACTATGCTGCGTCGACATACGCTTGACCGCCAGAGTAACGTGCGCGACGCTTAGAGGACAATCGCGAGAAACAGGGAGGTGTTTCATGGAACCGCTGCGGCTTGGGGTGATCGGGACCGGTTCGGTCGTGCGTGAGATCTATCACTACCTGTACTTCCACAGTGAGTACAGTCGCTCCGTGAGCGTAGAGGCGATCTGTGACAGCAATGCCGAATCGCTCAAAGAGTTTTCGCGGCGATGGAAGGTTCCGTCCGACCGCTGCTTCTCCGGCTATGAGGAGATGCTTGCCGCCCGCGCCGCCGGAAAATTCGCGCTGGATGCGGTGGCGGTGAATACGCCCGACAGCATGCACGCCGCTCCGTCGATTGCCGCCCTCGAGGCGGGACTCGATGTAATCGTTCCCAAACCGACCGCCGAGCGTGTGGAAGAGGTGCATCGCATAACTGAGACTGCCGGCCGAACCGGGCGCTTTTTCGGAGTGGATTTTCACAAGCGCGAGGATCCGGTCGTGAAAGAAGCGCGGGCGCGTGTCGCAGGCGGAGTATACGGGAGTTTCCAGAGCGCAACCTTTCACATGCTCGACCGGCTCATGGTTGCCGATCCCAATCACGAGCCGCGCTTCTTCTCTTCTCCCGACTTTGCCGAGCGAAACAGCCCGGTTACGTTCCTGACATCGCATATGGCCGATGCGTTCATGTACATCACCCGCCTGAAGCCGGTGGAGGTGCGCGCAACCGGCTACCGCCAGAAACTTCCGTCGCTCCGTCCGATCGCGGTAAACGGCTACGATCTGGTAGATACGACGGTCGTTTTCGAGGGCGGCGCGTCGTGTCACATCATCACCGGCTGGGCACTGCCGAACACCGCCGACTGTCTGACCGTTCAATCGGGCCGGCTCGTGTTCAGCGACGGAATGCTCGATCTCTGGGACAACCACTACGGGTTTCGCGAGACAACCGCGAGCCGCATCGAGAACCGCAACGTATCGTTTCGGACCTTCGAGGAGGACGGCATGGTCGGCGGGTATGGGATGGATTGTCCCGGCAAGATCATCCGCAACATCTTGCGGTTTCGGACCGGTGAGATCGATGTCGAAGAGCTTCGCGCGCTGCGGTCTCCGTTCATGACAGGGTTCTATACGACGCTCGTGTGCGAGTGCGCGACCGCTTCGCTGGAGGCAGGGCGTGCCTATGACAACGGAGCGGTGGTGGGAGCGCCGGTGGACGCGCACGACTTCCTCGCTCAACGAATCGGGACGGCGGCAGCGAAGGAGTATCTGCCCGGACACTAACGTGTCACGTCGGTTAAGGGGTGAGTGTCACCTTGATCGACTCGGTTCCGGATGCGACCAGCTGCATTCCCTCCTCGAAGCGAGCCAGCGCGAGCGCGTGCGTCATGATCTGCTCCATCGGGAGGAGCCCCTCGCGGATCATCCTGATCGCGGTTGGGTAACAGTACGGACTGAGATGGGCGCCGAGTACGTCGAGCTCCTTGGTATCTCCGATAATCGTCCAGTCGATCGAAACCGGCTCACGCATGACGCTGAACTCGACGAAGGTGCCCAGCTTCCGCAGCATTCGCAGTCCCTGCTCGACCGCCTGCGGATGTCCGGTTGCCTCGATATAGACATCGCACCCGTATCCGCCGGTAATCCGGGAGATTTCGTCGACCGCATCGACCTTCGAAGGATTCAGGGTGATGT
>PUOG01000312.1 GCA_003552745.1 Spirochaetaceae bacterium | reverse complement strand
TTCTCGCCACAAGCTGCCCGATGTATCCGAATCCGACGATCCCGATACACTTACCCTTCATCTCCGGTATCGAATCGGAGTTCGAGAACTTCTTTCGCCACTCACCGCGCATAATCGAGGCATGTGCGCGGGCGATGTTTCGGCTCTCGGCAAGCATGAGACCGATCGTGAAGTCACTGACGGCCTGAGCGTTACGCCCCTGCACGTTGAAAACAAGCACATCGCGTCGCGTCGCTTCTTCGACATCCACATTCTCCAGTCCGGCCCGACATACCCCGACGACACGCAAATTCGGGAGTGCGGCGAGCAAGTGCGAAGAGACCGGAACGAAGAGCCCGAGAAGCATCTCTGCATCCGGATTCTGAGACACGACCTCCGGCACCGCTTCGATCTGCGGGCCTTGTTTCTCTACCTCCAGTCGTCGGTGCTGCAGTCGCTTCCAGTCCGGCTCCCAGTCGTCGCCGGTAAACCGCTCAACGAACGCGCCGAGATGTCGCTCTACCGCCGGCTCGAAGAGCGTCCTGGGAATCATCGCATCTCCGACAAGAAGCGCTTCTTTGATTACACTCATCTCGCCTCCTCCATGAGCCGGGTGATCATCGTGTATGCCTCCTCCGGCTGCTCGACTTCGGCAAGCATATCCTCGGTTCGGCACCCGATCCGTTCGATACGTTCGGAGCAAGTGTACTCGATTCGAGTAGCGTCGAGCACCGATTCCGCCCGTCCGCTCAACAGCTCCGCATGCAGTCTCTTGACATCGAGCCGGGCGGCCAGCAGAGCCGCCGCACGACCGACCACCACATCGTGAAGAAGACACTCCCCGACCCGAATATCCCGATGTTCGAAGAGAAAACGCTCGAGAGCGAACAGTGGATGGAGCCAGTGTCCCCGATCGCTGAAGATCAGTTGCCCGGTCGAATAGAGCCCGAGCGTATAGCCGTGTTCGGCGCGTTCACTCGCAAGACGCTCCGGGGTCATACTATCAACCTTGTGAAAATCACCCTTTCCGGCGCGTGGAGACGAATCGTGCAAGCTCGTTTATGTTATGCACGGTGATCTGCGACTTGCCTATTTCGATTCGTCGTTGGGTGGCGAAGTGATTCAGAACTTCACGGCAGCGCTGTGGATTGACCCCCGCCCAGTGAGCAACATCATCTACAGATACATCGAATGTGCGGCTGTCGTCCTCGTTTTCCTCGTCTACATCGTGGACCGCACCCATCTCGTTGAGCATGAGAAATACATCGGCGATACGAGCGTTTACATCGCTCAACGTCAGGATCATGAAACGGCGTCGCTGGTCATAGATTCGCTTGGCGAACAGCTTCAGGAGTTTCAACGCGATCTGCGGCTGCCCCTTCATGAGTATTTCGAAGTTCGCCTTGTTGAACTGCAGCGCCTTGACATTATCGATGGCAACGGCGCTCGCTGAACGCGGCGAATCGTCGAGAATCGCCATCTCCCCGAAGATCTCACCAGGTTGGAGCACGTCGACGGTCTTCTCGATATCACCGAGAATCTTCATGATCTGCACTCGTCCCTTCTGGATGAGATAGAACGAGTCGCCGGGCTCATATTCGCTGAAGATGATATCACCCGGCTCGAAATGAACGGCAAATCGCTCGAAAGCGGGAAGAGTCATATCCATACGGCATTTTCCGCCCTAGAGATTTTGAATTGCATGTGCCACCTGTCTCTGCAGCGCTTCGTCCGTAGTCGCAAGCGATTGTACCTTCTTGAAAAAGCCGCCGGCACGCTCACGCTCGCCCTTTTCCTCGTATACGCGGCCGAGATAGTACAACACGCGCGGCAGTTCTTCCATTTTCGGATAGCGCTGGACGAGCGAAGTGAAATGACGGATCGCGTCGTCCGGTCGTTGCAGATGCATGAGACAGCGTCCGGCTTCCACCAGCGCGGGAACGGTGAACTCAGGATCTTCCATCGCCGCAACTTCGCGGAACGCCTTGAATGCCGCCTGGAACTGCTCGCGACCGAACATGCCGACCGCCTCGTAGTACCGCCGGCCGGCCGGCGTCTCTTCGCCGGGCCGTTCGCCGCTCGAGGTCGCAGCCGGACGCCCGTTCTCCTCGCCTGCACCGTTTCCGCCGGCCGGACGTGACTCGGAATAGAGATAATCGCTGCGCTCAACTCCGGCCAGGATCTCCTTGGCCTTGGAGGCACGCGGTCCGTTGGGATAGACCTCGAGGTAGCGCTCGAGTACGTACCGTGCCTGTCTCATCTTGCCCTGCCGGTGGAAGAACTCCCCGATCTGAAACAGCCCGTTCTCCGGTCCGACCATTGTCGGCTGGTCGAGCATGTTCGTCACCTTCGCGTGAATTCGGCGCAGCTGCGTGCTGAAGACTTTGAGCATCTTCAGAATGACGCGCGTGTTCTGACAGGCAAACTCCTCGAACTCCGGCACCGTGAACACAATGACCTCGGCGGTCGAGACAACCACTGCGTTTTCTTCCTGTGGATAGCGCCCGAGTGCGCTCTTCACGCCAAAGAACTCACCTGTTTCGACCCGATTGTGGATTTCCTGCCCGGTCTCGATATCGTGCGACGTGAGTGTGACCTTCCCGGACTTGAGCACATAGATACGGTTACTCGAATCTCCTTCAAAATAGATCACGGAGTTCGGTTTGTACGTCATGGACCGCGGCACTGCAGTGGTTCCTCTCTAGTAAGTATGGAGTCTATTGTGCTGTACTATCAAATTCAAGAAACGTTGCTATAGATAAGTAAACACTCTATCATCGGTTGGCGGGTAACGGAAATGCAACTATCGAACTCGGCGATCGAATCAATCGGCCGACGAGCACGCCGGTTCGTCTACGATCTCTTCTACGCGATCGGGTTCTTCGTCGAGATTATCCGCGTAGTCCCGAACTATTTCGCAATGGGACGCCGGCGGCGCGGTGGCGGCGTGCTCGTCATGCAGGTGCTTTTCACCGGCGTCCAGGCTTTGAGTACGGTTGCGGTGATCGCTGTCGGCATCGGTGCGATCATCATCATCCAGGGACTATCCCTTCTGCCCCAGTTCGGTCAGGGCGATTTGATCTACGCCATACTCGTTGCGGTTATCACCCGGGAGCTCGGCCCCGTGCTCACCGCTTTCATCGTCACCGCGCGGTCGGGCACCGCAATCTCCACCGAGCTCGGCACTATGGTCGTCAATCACGAGATCGAGGCGTACATGGCGACAGGCGTGAACCCGATTACCTATCTCGCGGTTCCGCGCTTGCTCGCGATGGTAGTGTCGCTCTTTCTTCTCAACGTCTACTTCAACTTCTTCGGGTTGATCGGTTCGTTCGTCGTTACACAGATTATCCGGCCGTTCTCCATTCAGGAGTACGCGACCGGCATCTATGCCGCTCTGGCCATGCAGGACATCCTCACAAGCGTTGTGAAGAGCGTCGTGTTCGGCCTGATTATCGGCACCGTCGCCACGTATCACGGCTTTCGTGTCGAACGCGCCGCCACCGAGGTGCCGGTGCGTGCGATCCGATCGGTGGGTCAGGGCATAGCGTATATCGTTATAGCCAATGCGTTGATCACTCTGATATCCTACCTTTGAGCGTGACCGATATGGGCGAGCCTGACGTGTCGGATGAACAGAGTGAACACGCAGTCGACACTACGGCGAATGCTGCAGCGCCGGACGACGCCGTGGAGCAACCGGTGTTCGAGATTCCGGGCTTCGAGACACCGGCGGTCGAGCTCGAGTCGGTGACCGTTGAGTTCGACGATTTCATCCCGGTGGCCGATGCATCGGCCGCGATCGAGCGGGGCAAGACGACCGCGATCATGGGCCTTTCCGGCTCGGGTAAATCGACGCTGCTCAAGGTCGCAGCCGGACTGATTCCGGCCGCCGCCGGCCGGGTGACGATTCTCGGTGTTCCGATCCGCCCGATGTCGGACGGGGAGATGATCGAACTGCGCCGGCAGGTCGGTTTCGTCTTTCAGGAAGGCGCCCTCTGGCAGAACATGAGCATCTATCGCAACATCGAGCTCCCGCTCGAGCACCAGGAGCCGGAGCTCACCCGCCAACAGCGTCGAGACCGAATTGCCGCCGCTCTCGCCGGGTTTCGTTTTGCCCGCGATCTCTCGCTGCGCCCTTCGATTCTCAGTTCGGGAGAAGCGAAGGTCATCTCGTTCGTTCGAGCGACGGTGACGAAACCGGAGCTGATCTTTCTCGACGAGCCGACTACGTTCGTCGATAGATCCAATCAGACCCGCATGGTTGAGCGTCTCCGTGCCCTGAAACGGGACGGGCGAACACTGGTGATCGTGACCCATAACTCGAAGATCGCCGCCCAGCTTGCCGATCGGGTCCTGGTCATGGCCGACGGCGCGATTCTCGGACACGGTACGCTGCAGCAGGTCGCCGCGACCGATGATGAACGGGTCCGCGAGGTGTTGCACGAGGTGCTCGGCGACGCGATCGCTTACGACGAGGACCTGCTGTCGCTTCTCGGTTCGGCGGAGCCGATATGACCGGCGGCACGCCGGCTTCCCGAGCGACGGAAACGCGAAAGGGGCGAGAAACGTGAGATTTCAGATTCGGTTCGTTAATCAGCTTGTCGGAATATTCGTCATAGTCGGGGTGGTGTTTGCCGCCGGGGCTATCGTACTGCTCGGTACCCGGCAGGGGTGGTTCGAGTCGCGGCATCCGTTTCACACCGAGTTGGAGACCGCACGAAGCCTCACCGTCGGTATGCCGATCGAGTTTCGGGGGTTCGATGTGGGCCGGGTTACCGGATACGAGCTCAATGCACAGAACACGGTTGATGTCGATTTCGTCATTTTCGACCGCTTCGTGGATCTCGTGACCGAAGGGTCTCTCGTGGAGTTCTCGAGTAATCCTTTATTCGGAGGTTCGATGGTCCTCCACCCCGGACACGATACCGCCGAGCAGCTTGCGGCAGGATCAAAGCTCCCGGAGTGGTCGAGCGAGCTCGGTCAGGCGACTCGCGACCGGGAGCTCGTCCGGCGTTCGGAGCCACCGGATGCCGTCAGCAGGCTTCTGCACGACATAAATCCGGTTCTCGATCGCGTCGAGGCCGTCCTCACCTCCACCGACCGGATTCTGGGCACGGTCGACGGAACACTCGCCGGCGAGCTCAACGACGGACCGCTGGCACAGGCCTTCGAAGGATCGAATCGACTCATCGACGAGGCCGGTCGACGCCTTGCCGAAACCGAGTCGCTGCTTGCCGAGACGGAGGCGCTTCTCGCCTCGATTCGGCCGATGGTGGACGATGCCTCGGCATTCACCGCGGAGCTGCGCCATCCGGAAGGGATTGTCCCTCGGCTGATCGGCCCTCACGGCTCGCTCGCCACGCTCTTCGACGACGATGATCGGCTCTTCAACCAGGTGGAGCAGATGCTCATTTCGCTGAACGATTCGATGGAGGAGTTGAACGAGCTCACGAGATACTTCG
>PUOG01000331.1 GCA_003552745.1 Spirochaetaceae bacterium | reverse complement strand
GCCACTGGCGAATCCTCCCCGAGTCCGGTACGATTTGGCGGTTATGATACGCCGCGCGCTCAGCATCATCATCACCCTTATTCTCTTTGGAGTGACTACGATGCCGCCGTTCTCACACGTTGCCGATCGGGCGGTATTTCGCCGCCTGTCAGGCGGTCCTGCAAGCGTTGCGAAACGGTGAGTAGCTATCAATATGCCGTGATCGTCGGCGGGCCTTCTTCGGGTTCCGGCCCGGACTCACAGTGATGGTGCCGCTCGATCTCGATAGCCTTGGCGAGAGAGGGATTCTCACTTTGAGTTACGGCCGGCCGGGCATTTGCGCTGGCGGCACCGTTGCGCCGATTCCCGCGTGGGGTAGAAGCGCGCCCGCTCGCCGGTTATTCTATTTGTTCGTAGACGAATGAGTTCACTGACCCCTCTGCTGCACGACATCGAAACTCAATTCGATCGGAAAAGACGCTGGAGCATCTCCGCCGAACGTATTCCGGATCTCCTCGAGATCGACACGGTAGTCTTCTATCAGTCGGTCTATGCCGCGGCCAACCGCCGGGGTGGAACGGTCGAACACGACACCTTGACCCGGACGTTCGAGCCGGAGTCGGCCGGCGAGCTCGTCGATGTGCTCGAGATCGTTGCCGGGGAACGCGCCGAGCGGGAGCTGACCGCCCTTGGAGCGTTCCTTCCGCATCCGTTGCGGGTGGAGCTGCTCCTCCAGCTTTTCGAGACGACCCACGATTGGACACGCGCTCACACGCTCGATGCGGAAACCTTCCGTGCGATGCTGCGTACGTTCGGTCGATACGAGCGCGCCCGCGACTGCTATCTCTCCGAGTTCTTTTCCTGCGACGAGCTCATCGATGCGGCCGCCCGCGCCTTCGCCGAATCGCAATCGTTTCGAAACGTAGAGCTCGCGGTGGACTCCGCCAAAATGGTGTTGCAACGCCTCTTTCGAAGCCACATCGTCGAGTTTGCGACTCTCTTCGCGACGGTCGGCATAGCGCTGTTCGAGGTTGCGGTCGACTGCGGCTATGCGCGCCGGCCGGAGGACGAGGATGGAGCGTTCGGCGCTGAGGATGAGCGAAGCGGCGCCGGCGAGTCGGAAGTTGCATGGGCGCGAGATATCATGGGGCTGACAGAGACACATCTGGAGGTCCGGACGGTGCAGCAACGGTACAAACAGCTCATGCTTCGGTATCACCCCGATGTGAATCCCTCCGGACTTCGCGTCGCGCAGCGGATCAACAGCGCGTACGCGATACTGTCGGCGGCGTGTCGTTTGCCGGTACGCTTCACCGACTGAGGCTGAGTATCCTGGCCCATACGTTCGATGACGTATTGTGTTTGTAACGCGAAAACCCTCGTATCGTGGCCATGAGGGGCCGGGCGTGTCACGAGATGTGAAGAATCTTCACGTGTGAACTCCCACCTCAGCGCCGCCGGACCGGCATCTGGGCTGTCAGGGATGCAAATGCGTTCGACCTTGGATTTCTGTGAATGTTTTTCCCAAGATCAGCCGGGCTGTAGTATAATCGGCTCGATATGCGTTTCGCAAAGAAGGCGCTCTTTTTCGGGGCCGCGATCGCCCTACTGGGTTTGGGATTGCTGTTAAGTCGCTGCAGTCTGGAACAAGTGGAAGAGTTGCGCATCATGGAGCGCATACCTCGAACCCAGATCGCGGGACTGATTCCCGGCGAGGCAAACATCGCCGGCACTGCGGGCTCGTATCACGACCAGTATCTCCAGGCGCCCGATTCCGGAACCACCTGCTTCTATTTCCGATACCGTCTCCAGGCAAGGCGAACAGACGCTCAGGGTAGAACGAGTTGGAGAACGATCCGCTCCGATACCCGATCTGTCCCGTTTCTTGTAGAAGACGAGAGCGGTACGGCCCTGATTCGCATCGAACCCGAGCACGCACGGGTCTCCGTCGCTACTCAGCAGACGAGAACCGTCGGCGACAGACGCCATATCGAGGAGCGAATCGAACCCGGTGTTCCCGTATTCGTGATGGGATACGCGGAGTTTGGCCCGGATCACGTGGAGATCGGCTTCTCGCAACCCGGCAGCTATACTCCTCTTATCTCCACCCGCACCGAGCAAGAGGAGCGCGGAACGGCCGGGTTCGACAGCTTGATGCTTACGATACTGGGTCTGGTGTGCATTTCTCTTTCGGTGTACGCGTTGACCAGGGCTATCGGTATCAACCAGACCCTCGGGTACGCAGGCCTCGTCGCGTTGGCGATCGTCGTGGCCCTGGTGTGGCAGTCTCTTATTATGATCAGCAACGACCTTGAAGATGCGCACCTGCGGCTCAATGCAGAAGACCAACGGCGGAGTGAAGTCGTCGCCGATATACTGGACGGCGTCGGGGTTCCCTGGGAGACCGGTAACTGGCAGGCGTTGACATCTCTCGTAGCGGTATCGGACGAGCGACTAAGTGGGGAAGCACGTTCGGCCCTCGTCGACCAGCGGGTCGCGTTGGCACGGTCGATCCTACGCGTCGAGCGGATCCGGGATCGTTTCCCGGAACGGCTCGTAGCGCGCAGAATGGACCTGCCGATGATATCGCGGTTTGATCTGACTGAGACGGAGCGGGATCGGCTCGAAGAGTATGAGATCGATTACGTGCCGACCCGGTTGGCCGGTTTGCCGGCGTCGATCATGGCCGGTGTCGGTCTCCTGCTGACGCTCGTCTGCGGTGGGGTCGGAATGCACAAAATCAAGCGCAAGCGCTGGATCGAGAACATTCCCACCGTAAGCACAAAAGGGGTGGTCTACGGAGTTAACGAGATCAAGGGCGAAGTCGTCGTTCCCGAGGGGCAGGAACCGTTATACGGGCCTCTGTCCGGTCAACCGTGCAGCTACTACCACTATCTGGTAGAGGAAAAGCGCGGAAGCGGGAAGAAGAGTTCTTGGGTCACCATCGAGGACGATCGGAGAGGGCAGAAGTTCTTCTGTCGTGATAAAGAAGGCGATATCGAAGTCGATCCGGAGGCCTCTGACGTCATATGCAGAACCAGATCCGCTCGCAAGAAGTCGCGACGGCGGTACACCGAGAAACGGCTGCCCGTGGGAGCGAAGGCCTACGTCCTGGGGAATGCCGTTGTCGACCCACAATCCCACGACCATCTTGTGATCGCGGGCAGCGATGACAAGACCATGCCGTTCATTGTGAGCGATTATAGCGAGGACGAGCTGATAGCACGAAAAGCGACCGTCGGTTTCTTACTGATCAACCTCGGGCTGAACGGTTTCATGTTGATAGGCCTGAGTCTCACAGGCTTCATGGGCGATTTCGGACCAACGGCTTTTCTGGCGGCGGCAATAACTCCGGTACTCTATCTCATGGCGCTGGTTCTCGTTCTGATGTATAACGACATGGTGTTCCTGCGCCGACGCTGCAACGCCATGTGGGGCAACATCGACGTCGCGTTGAAGAGGCGGTTCGACCTGCTGCCCCGACTGGTCGATATCGCGAAGGCGTACCTCGAACATGAACGCGATGTGCAGCAGCAATTGAGCCGGCTCCGGAGCAGCGGATCGCAGCTCACCTCGGGCGAGGCCGAAACGATGTCGGAAGCGTCCGAATCCGTGATGTCCCAATTGGTCGGCGTGGTCGAGGCGCATCCCGACCTGAAGGCCAACGAGACCATGTCCGACCTAATGCGGCGCGTTCGAGATATCGAGGACGATGTTGCATTTATTCGCGAGGGCTACACCCATGCCGTTGAAATCTACAACACCCGGATTCGACGATTTCCGGAGGTGATCATGGCGGGAGCCTTGGGGTTCCGGGCTCAGAGTTTCTTGAACGCTTGAGATACGGGAGATTCCGTATCCATATAGAATTGACGAAGAGGAGCATGGCGATGATTCCCCTTTTGATTGGTATTGGTGTTGTCCTTCTGCCGGCGGTCACGATGGTCTTTGCCTATAACAAGCTGGTGAAGCTCCGGAATCGCTTCAAGAACGCGTTTGCCCAGATTGACGTGCAGCTCAGGCGGCGCTACGATCTGATCCCGAACCTGGTAGAGACCGCCAAATCGTATATGAAGCATGAAAGCGAGACGCTCGAGGCGGTGGTCCGGGCGCGCAACCAGGCTGTCGCCGCCGAGAAGAACGCCGCGGCGGCGCCCGATGATCCGGAAGCGATGAAGAGCTTATTCGGCACCGAGTCCCAGCTCGGCAACGCGGTCGGTCGCCTCATGCTCACCGTGGAACGGTACCCGGACCTCAAGGCCAACCAGAACATGATGCAGCTCACTGAGGAGCTATCTTCAACCGAGAACAAGATCGCCCTTGCGCGCCAAGCCTATAACGACGCCGTCATGAACTACAACACGAAACGAGAGGTGTTTCCGAATGTCATCTTCGCCCAGCTGCTCAACTTCACGGAAGCCCTCCAGTTCGAGATCACCGACGGGCAGGAGCGCGAGGCGGTCAAGGTTTCGTTCTAGGAGCATAGGGACATGTTCGAAGGCCGGCGCCCGAGGACGTGCCCGGTCTTCTTTGAAACGACAATCGGCCGGAAGGGCGAAAGGAACACGACATGATCGTTCGCATCATTACCGTAAATGTGAAGCCGGAATCCGTTGAAGCGTTCGAAGCCGAAACGGTGAAGAACCACGAAGGGTCGCTCGGCGAACCGGGTGTGCTCCGGTTCGACGTGTTGCGAGACACCGAGCAGCACGACCGGTTTGTACTCTACGAGGTTTATGGAGATCAGGCGGCGGTCGACGCCCACAAGGGGACCGCGCACTACGAGCGATGGAAGAATGCGGTCGCCGACATGATGGCAGGACCACGCGAAAGCGCGGCGTACGATGTCGTCGCTCCGGCGGATCCGGGCCGCTGGTGATCGCGCGGGGAACCGCCCATGCGTGCCGGAATGCCCTGCATCGGTGTCAGCTTCAGAAGATCGATTCGGATGATTTCGCCCGCCGGCGAACCGGTCGGCTCATCTCCCAAGCGCTCTCCGCCGGGAATCTCGGTTTGAACGAGCTGCCTCACGGTACAACCGTCGGTGAAGACGTGCGGTGCAGCGGATCACATATCTCTTATAGATGGAGTCGGACTTCGGCGTCGACCTCGACTGCGTCCGCACTTTCAGTGAAATCTCCGATATAGATATCGCACTTGAAGGTCTATCCGGACCAGAGGAATACTTCGCGATTCTCGGGGACGCGATGTTCATGACCAGCTTCCCGCTCGATATCATCGAACTCGAGATGATCCCATCCGACAACGACAAATTCGATCGAGGATTATCGATAATATACACACGAAAGTGATATAGTCTCTCTTTACAGATGGAGGGACGATCATGCTGTCTATTCGAGTTGCCCGGTTTCGCATGCTGCCGGCCGGACTCGCAGTGCTCACTGCGTTGTTTTTCGGTTCGTGTGGCGATGGAGGCGTGCTCGGCACCTCCGACTCGTATCCGACCTTCTCCCTCGTGGGCGCGCCCAATCGCAGCCTTACCTACGAGTACGCGATCTCCGGCCCG
>PUOG01000214.1 GCA_003552745.1 Spirochaetaceae bacterium | reverse complement strand
GTAGTCACAACTGCCTGTTCCTGTACGGGGACTCCGTACGCTTGAAACAGCTCCTTCCCTTGATACTCGTGTACGTTCACCTGTGCCTCCGTTCGTCTCGTGTCCTATCAGCTTTGGCCGTCGTGTACGGTTTCGCCTCGTTCCTCGCGGAACTTCTTGATCTCGCGCTTCGTGAGGTTAATCAGCTTGGTGATCTTGATCTCCCTCGGACAGACGCGAGTGCACTCGAAGTGATTCTCACACGGCCAGATACCGTTCGGGTTGTCGAGCTCATCGATTCGCGCCTCGAGTCCCTTGTCACGGCTGTCGCGAACGAACCGTGCGGCCTGAACGATCGCCGCCGGGCCGAGAAAATCCGGCTTCTCGTCGAGAATCGGACAGGCCGAGTAGCACGCTGCACAGTTGATGCATTTCGTCGCATCATCGAAAAGCGCACGCTCCTCCTGACTCTGAATGTGCTCGCGTTCGGCCGGCTCCTCGTCGGGAATAATGTACGGTTTCACCGAGCGGAACTTCGCGAAGAAGCTCTCCTGTTCGACCATCAGATCGCGCTGTACCGGCAGATGCATGAGCGGTTCGATCCGGATCGTCGGCTGCCCGTTGGAACGCTTCTCGTCGGTCTGCGTCGCCTTCTCGCCCGGTTCTCGGGTCCACGGCGGCTCGTCGACTATGTCGCGAAAGAGCGTTTTACACGCCAGGCGTTCGCGTCCGTTTATCCGCATCGCGTCGGAGCCGCACACTCCGTGTGCGCAGCTGCGACGGAAGCCGAGGCTTCCGTCGATGTTACGCGTGATATACATGAGCGCATCGAGCACTCGATCGGTCTCCTCGACCTCGACCGTGTATGTCCGGTACTCCGGTTTGTTTCCGGTCGTTTCGTTCTGTCTCAGGATCTCCAGACTAACGTTCATTGCTCGCTACACTCCCCTCTCAGTACACGCGCGGTTGCGGCTTCCAGATACTCGTATCAACCGGCTTATAGTCGATCGAGACACTTCCGTCGTCGCCCAGATGCGCCATCGTGTGTTTGAGCCACTCATCATCGAGCCGGTCCGGATAGTCGCGGCGGCTGTGGGCGCCTCTGCTCTCGGTTCGGTTCAGCGCGCTGGCAGCGGTGATGATGCTCAGATCGATGAGATTCTCCAACTCGAGCAATCCGAGGACTTCCGCGTTGAAGTTCGTCGTGTCATCCTGCGGGGTTATGGTGGCAAACTCCTCCCGCAACCGCTGCAAGTCGCGAATCGCCTGCTGCATCTCGCCGGCGTCGCGGTAGACACCGACATTCGTCATCATCGTCGCCTGCATGCGGGCGTAGAGCTCGCCCGGATGCGCGCCGTTTTTTCCCCGGTTGGCCCGAATACGCTCCACATGAGATCGTGCCCTCTCGTCGGCACCGCTCGGGACTTTCGGCGAGTCGGTGGACTTCACGAATTCGGCGATGTGACGGCCGGAGCGCCGGCCGTATACAATCAGGTCAACGAGGCTGTTCGTACCGAGCCGATTCGCCCCGTGGACGCTCACACATGCGCACTCGCCGGCGGCGTAGAGGCCGTTGCACACCCCGGAGGCGGTAACCACTCGCCCGTTCAGGTCGGTCGGAATACCACCCATCGCGTAGTGAGCGGTCGGCTGGACCGGCATCGGCTGTTCGGCCGGATCGACGGCGAGATACGTCTTACAGAAGTCCTGGATATCGGGAATCTTCAGCTCTACCGTCTCGCGGCCGAGGTGCGTCGCATCGAGATAGACGTGGTCGTCAATACGGCCGTCACCGCGAATGCCGCGCCCTTCGAGAACTTCGGTCATTATGGCGCGGCTGACCATGTCGCGTGGAGCGAGATCGAGCAGCGTCGGCGCGTACTTCTCCATGAAGCGCTCCCCGTTGCTGTTGCGCAGGATTCCGCCCTCGCCGCGCACACCTTCGGTTATCAGGATACCCATTCCCCGAATTCCGGTCGGGTGGAACTGGTAGAACTCCATATCTTCGAGCGGGATTCCCGCACGAGCGAGTATGGCCGGGCCGTCGCCGGTATTCGCATGGGCGTTACTCGTGACCTTGAACATGCGCCCGAAGCCACCGGTAGCGAAGAGCACCGCTTTCGCCTTGAACACGTGCAGCTCGCCGGTGGCAAGCTCGAAAGCGATGATTCCGTGGCAGGTGTCACCGTCCATGATTACATCGACGACCTGAAACTCGTCGTAAAACCGGACTTCATTCTTAATGCACTGCTGGTAGAGGGTCTGCAGGATCATGTGGCCGGTACGGTCGGCGGCGTAACAGCTGCGTTTCACCGCTTTTTCGCCGAAATTGCTCGTGTGACCGCCAAAACGTCGCTGATCGATTCGCCCTTCCGGGGTTCGGGAGAACGGCAGTCCGCGGTTTTCCAGATCGTAAACCGCTTGCACCGCCTCTTCGGCGAGAATCCGCGCCGCTTCCTGATCGACGAGGTAGTCGCCACCCTTAACCGTGTCGAAGGCGTGCCACTCCGGCTTATCGTCGTCCACATTTCCCAGTGCCGCACCGATTCCGCCCTGCGCGGCACCGGTATGGCTGCGCATAGGATAGAGCTTACTCACCACCGCGGTTTTCGAGCTCTTCGAGGCCTCGAGTGCCGCGTATAACCCGGCGCCCCCGCCGCCGACGATAACGGCATCAAACTCGTATGTCATCTATCATGCTCCTTTTTGCGCGTTCGGGACGACCCGCCCCCGGCCAGGGTCGGCGCCGGCCTCCATGCGTGGCAATATGGGCAGGATCATATGGAGATGGTTATAACACGCCGGCGTGGCAGGCGCAACAGATTCGCTTAAGATTGCTCTTTTCCGAGCGAATCGCAATCAAGCAAGAAGGTCACCATCCGGCCCGCGGCGGGGAGATCGGCCGGCAGCGTCGCGTATCGCCTCCATGCTTTCAGCGGCGTATTCGCGGTAATTCGCGGCCGAATCGGCAAACGAGGCGCGTTCCTCCGCGGTCAGCTCACGCATGACCTTCGCCGGGACCCCTCCGACAAGCACACCCGACGGAACCTCGAACCGCGGCGGCACGAGGGCACCGGCGGCTACCATCGATTCGCTGCGAACGATCGCACGATCGAGAACCGTCGCGCCCATCCCGATCAGACAGCGATCCTCGATCGTGCAGCTGTGCACGATCGCCCCGTGGCCGACGGTGACATCAGCGCCGACCAGTGCGGGTTCGGTATCGTGCGACACGTGAATAACGCAGTTGTCCTGGATATTCGTACCGCGGCCGATCCGCACCGAGTGCACGTCGCCTCGGACAACCGCGTTGTACCAGACGCTCACCATCTCACTGAGCACCACATCTCCGATGATTCTGCTGCCGTCGGCGAGAAAGACGCTCGGGTGCACCATCGGAATCGAGCGACGGTAGGGGATGAGATGGGGCTCGTGGGACAGGCGCTCCGGATCGTAGCGAAAGCGTGTCATTCATCGTTCCTTTGCTCGGAGGTCCGGTCGTCGATGCTGTGAACCTGAATCTCGTCGGTCAACCACATGTTCTCGTACGGCTCCTCGCGTTCACGCGTCAACACGAAGACATAGTCGATTCGCTCCCCATCCGCAGTTACCACAGTGGTCGGCACGATCGCGAGGTCGCTACGAACCGTCGGACGAAACACTTCAGCTTCTCGGTGGTTCAGCAACCCGACATGACCTCCCTGCTCGAGCAGCTCTGCATACCCATCGACCCCACCGAACGCAAGGCGCTGCGCGGGCGATACGAAACGGTAGGCGATTTCGATTCCGTGCCGTTCACATCCCGACGCGCGAAGCGCTTCGAGTTGGGCTTCGACCACATCCACCGGATTGAGATTCGGGTCGGGTTCGGAAATCGTCGCATCCGGTGCCGGTACGGTACCACAAGCGATAAAGAGTACAACCACCAAGATTGCCGGCACCATAATCGGTCTCATTCGTACAAGATACCAAAGGTGCCACGCACCGTGTTGGTCGAACCGTGGAACACTACAACGACGACATGACGTGCTTGACGAACTCCGCGGCGTTGCGTGACGCCTTCGGCAGGAAGCGCTCGAAATCGACCCGTGCATTGCTGTCGGCTCGGTCGGATATCGTTCGAAAAAGGCAGAACGGCACGTCGTTGAAGTGGCATACCGCCGCGACACTCGCCCCCTCCATTTCCACAGCGTCGCCATGCAATTCGTCACGCAGGTACGGCGCGTCGCCGAGGCGCGTATGATCGAGAAACTGATCTCCCGTCAGAATACGACCACGGTGGAGGGTCCCCTCCGGGGGATGGTACTCTGACGCGATAGAGAGCAGTTCCCGGTCACCGGGTATTTCACGCAGGTTCTCGAACGGAATCTCTCCCCGCCGAAATCCGACCACGGAGGCATCGAGATCGTGCTGGAGACAATCTTCGGCCACGATCGTATCGCCGATGTCTATCCGCGGATTGATGCTGCCCGCGAGGCCGGTGAAGATGAGCCGACTCGGCTCGAATACATCGATAAGGTGTTGAGCGACCATAGCTGCGTACGTCTTCCCGCAACCGCTCCGTGCGACGAGCACCGGATGGCCGAATATCGCTCCCGCCGTCATTCGATAGCGCCGAAAGGTGTGCGGCTCGGCATCCGCCAGAAGATCGGTAACCTCTTCGATTTCGCCTTCCATCGCTCCGAGTATGATCGTCATGATAACTCCTCCAGCACCGTGACAATTCTCTCCGCGGCCGCCACGATCCGATCTCTCGGCGCCGCAATGTTCATCCGCAGATGTCCTTCCCCTCCGCTTCCGAATTTCGATCCCTCGACAAGCCAGGCATCGGCGCGCTTCTGCAGCTCGTCACGCAGAGCCACGTCGTTCATCGAGAGGCGCGTGCAGTCAATCCAGAGGAGATACGTTCCCTCCAGCGGCTCGAGACGGACCTGCAGCCGGGATGCCTCGAATACTTCGGAGATAGCTCTTTCGTTGTCGGCAATATAGGAGAGCACGGCGTCCAGCCACTCTCCGCCCGATCTGTAGGCAGCCTCTACGGCGGTCAATGTAAGCGCATTCTGCGTATCGGCCCCGACACGGTGGAGATGCTCACGGATCGTGCGGATCATCGTTTCATCGTCTGAGCTCGCGATCGCGCTCGGCAACCCCGGTATGTTGAAACTCTTCGTCGCGCTCGAGAGCGTCAGCAAGCGAAGACCGCGGCAATCGACATCGCGTGTCGGGATGAACCGGTATCCGGCCATAACCAGATCTCCGTGAATCTCATCCGAGACAAGCAACACGCCGTAGCGTCGGCATATGTCGACGAGCTGCTGCAGCTCATCGACATTCCACACCCGGCCGACCGGATTGTGCGGCGAACAAAGCAGGAGAACGCGTGCTCCGGCTGCTGCGGCTGTCTCGAGTGAGTCGAAATCGAATCGATACCGGTCGCCGTCGTGCCGTAGCTCGTTCACCACCACGGTGCGTCCCTGACCCTCCACGGCGTCCATGAAGGGAAAATAGACCGGCGTCTGAACGATAACCCCATCACCCGGACGGGTATAGAGACTGACCGCGGCTCGGACACCCGCCATAACGCCGGGAATCATGCACCAGTGCGATGCCGGACGTGTCCCGATCCGCGTATCGAGCCAGTCGGAAAAGGCGGCATATAGCTCCTCTCGAGCGAACGTATAGCCGAGAAGTCGATTTTCGAGCCGCTCGCGGACGGCATCGATGACCGGTTCCGGAGCGGCGAAATCCATGTCGGCAACCCAGTACGGCTCGAGTGAGTCGGATATCCGGCGGGCGAACTGCCATTTGACCGAGTCGCTGTTCGGCTCCGGGGGGCGGTCGAACTCCGATTGCATCATCACGGCTCGATAGTAGCCTTCGTGCTTTCTCGGCACAAGGAGGTGGACCGCAGCGAGGGTAGTAGAAGTCAAACCTCGACCCGGGCAATTCTCGAACGTTGACCGCTGTGCGCCTGCGTCGCTTAATCGTCTCCGGGCGCCGTCCGTTCACTGTATCCGCTTGTATCCGCGCCACACGATCTGTTAGCGTTTCGTGACGCTCCATGACGCAAGAGATCATCCGGGCACGCGCACAGATGCTCAGACGGACTCGTGAATTCTTTTTCAACGAGGGGTACATCGAGGTCGACACACCGACACTCGTCCCCGAGGTCATACCGGAAGCGCACATCGATCTCTTCGAGACCTTCTACGACGATCCGTACGACGAAGATCGCCGCACGAAGCTCTATCTTATTCCTTCTCCAGAAGTATCGCTCAAACCGCTGATTGGAAAGATGGGCGGAAGAATCTTCCAGCTCGGTCACTGTTTCCGCAACCGTGAGAGCATTGGATCTCACCACAATCCCGAGTTCACGATGCTCGAATACTATGAGTCGGGAGTTGACGAACACGACCTCCTTCGCCGTACCGCAGCATATCTGCGCTATCTGCTTCGGGATCCTAATCTCGGCGCGCTCGCCCGAAACGCCGGACGATTGGAGGTATTAGCGAGAGAACCTGTCGTGTTGACCGTTGAGGAGGCGTTCGCGCGATTCGTCGGAATCGAGCTCTTTCAAGGAGCAGACGGTGGCGGAAATGCCGAGGCGTTCGCCGAGCGGTGTCGATCGCGGGGGCTGTCACCCTCTGAGGATGCTGATTGGCCGGAGCTCTTCAGCTACGTAATGGCATCTTCGCTTGAGCCTGCTCTCCCTCGGGATGCGCCGGTATTCCTCACGGATTATCCGGCCGGCTGCGATGTTCTCGCCCGCCGAGGCGGCGACGGGCGTACGCGACGCCGCTGGGAGCTGTACCTGTGCGGGCTTGAGATCGCGAACTGCTTCATGGAGGAGTCCGATCCGGAGAATGTCCGCCGGTTCGTTGACCGGCAGATTGAGGAACGCCGAAGACGCGGAGCCTCCGAAGTCCGCTCGGCCGAACCGATCGTACACGCACTCGACGGCGCATCGGCGGTCGCAGGCGCAGCACTCGGATTCGACCGACTCTTAATGTGCCTCTCCGGCGTTTCGAGCGTAGAGGGGGTGATATTCTCACCTCTTCATGATAGCCTGAAGCGTCGTTAGAAAGACAGAAATAGAGGAACTAAACACACATGATTCGAGCAGGAGCGATCAGTAAGGGGGTCTGCTTGCTGATGAAAGGCGACCCATATCTCGTCACAGAGCGCGAGTTCGTCAATCCCGGAAAGGGACAGGCGTTCGTCCGTTTGAGGCTGAAGAACCTGAAGAACGGTCAAACGCTGCGCGAGACGATAAAGTCCCACGAGAGCGTAGAAGAAGCAGAGGTCGAAGAACGGACCGCTCAATTCCTCTACGCCGACGGCGAGTCTTTTCACTTCATGGACACGGAGACGTACGAACAGTTTTCGGTTCCGATCGCCGGTCTCGAAGATAAGACGAATTACGTGAAAGAGGGCGACACCTATGAGCTGGTCATCTGGCAAGGGCAGGCGATCGACATCAAACTCCCCCTGAAAATGACACTGACGGTTCAGGATGCCCCCGAAGCGCTGCGCGGTGACACCGTGAGCGGTGCGACGAAGCCTGTCGTCATGGAAACCGGTTTGACGGTCAAGGCGCCGCTTTTCATTAAAACCGGCGACCGGCTCCTCATCAACACGGAAACAGGCGAGTATGTCGAGCGGGTTAACAGTTAACCCGCCCGCACTCAGAAACGCCGGTGCGCAACCGGTTGTTAGAGCCGGCTACTCTTCGCGCGCGAGATAGTCATTCACTCGCGCCTCATCCTGTTCGGAAATCATCCCTTCCGATACGCCAAGCGAAACCAGCTCACGAACATCCGCGAACGAGTGCAGCTCGACACCGATCCATTCCATGTCGTGTCGACCTTTCGTCCCGCGCTCGATCAAGACGACTAAATCCGTGACTTCGAGCCCCTCGGCCCGCAGAACCTCCACCGCCTCGAGCTTGCTCCGACCGGTGCTTATCAGGTCGTCGAGCAGCAGGGCGCGGTCCCCCGTCTCGAAGTAGCCCTCGACCCGGTTCCCTGTGCCGTGGGCCTTGAGCGGTATGCGCGGGTAGATGAGGGGGACCCCCATACTCAGGCTGACCGCGGTCCCGATCGGAAGGGCGGCGACGGGGATGGGTGAGAGACGATCGAACACGATCTCGCGAGCCATTCGCGTATACGCCTCAGCAAGCTTCGTCAGCAATTCGGGATTGGAGGCAGCTTTTCTCAGATCGATGTAGAACGGACTCGGTGCGCCCGACTTGAGTGTGAAATGACCTGTTTGGAAGCAGCCTTGCCGAATGAGACCGCGTAGTATTTCGCGCTTCAGATCGCTTGAAGACTTGCTGCCGATCCGCTGATCGCGCTCACGCTTATCCTCGGCCTGAGCGGTTGCGCGCGAGTAACGCGACGGCGGAAGCGATCCGCGTTTGCGTACCGCCTTCCGCGCCCGTGAAATCTCATCGCGGAGCCCGCGAGCCCTCACCGCCGGATCGTCCGCTTCCGAGATCGCCCGCGCGGCGACCGGTATGATTCGTCCTCCGTCGGAATCTGCGCCATTCCGCACCGTATCTCCCGCCGATGCGCCCTGGGCACCGACACCCGGAGCGAGGAACCAGCGCGACGGAAAGCGAGACCGCAACGCCCGAAGCGCCGCACCGTCGGTCGCAGCGGCCACTAATCCGATGCGAGGTGATAGATCGAGAAAGTGATCGGCGACTTTCAGGAAGAGCGGCTCATTGCTCTCCTTCAATTCCAGATCCTGTAGATCTCCGGCAGATGGATTACTCGTTCGACAGAGTACAAAGGCACAAAGATCGTGATACTCGAGAAAAGGCGTCACCGCATCCGCTCCGAGATACGGGTTCAGGGTAACCGCACGAACTCCGAACGCCTCCACCGCGGCGCGTGCGTACGCTTCCGCGGTGCTCCCGATGTCCCCGCGTTTGGCATCGAGAATAACCGGTATCTCATCGGGAATCGTTTCGATCGTTGCGCGCAACGCCTCGATACCTGCCGCACCGTGGCATTCATAGAATGCGATATTCGGCTTGAACGCCAGTGTATACTCGGCCACCGCGTCGATGATCCTGCGATTCTCATCCAGGATGGCCGTCTTCGCCTGCGGCCCGGGAGCGATCCTCGGGTCGAGTCCGACGCAGAGCAGGGTATCCTTACTCTCCGCTCGCCGGTGTAGTCTTTCAAAGATACCTGCATCTGTATGACGTGCCGCCACATCGATCTCCCGCAAAGCGTAGCTAAGCTATGGAACGCAGTGTATCTTTCCGTTTAACACTATGCAATAATGCGGAGGTATGATGAGCAGCGTTCGGAAGAGATATGTAGTGGATGGCACGGTCGGCCTCATCGTCGATGTGCAGGATCGATTGCTACGGCACATTCACGACAATCAGAGCGTTGTGCAGCGGACGGAGCTTTTCGTGCGTGGACTCACCATTCTCGGCATACCGCACCTTTACACCGAACAGTATCCGAAAGGACTTGGGCCGACTCATCCGGCGCTCTCAGATCGTTTGCACGATGCGCAGCGAATCGAAAAGCTGGAGTTCAGCTGCATGGCGAACGATCGATTCCGGCAAGCACTCGAGGAGATCGGACGCCATACTCTGATCGTCGCGGGCATGGAGACACACGTCTGCGTTCAGCAGACCGCTCTCGACGCGCTGCGCGCGGGCTATTTCGTGACGGTTGCCGCGGACGCCGTCGGAAGCCGGTCACTGCTCGATCGAGATATTGCGATCGAACACATGCGGTGCGAGGGAGTTCGAATCAGTACGGTTGAATCGGTTCTGTTCGAGCTTTGCGGCGTGGCGGGTACCGATCGATTCAAAGAGCTTTCCCGGCTGCTGAAATAGCTGACACTAATCGCCCTCCGGATGATCGACCTCCGGTTGAAGTGAGAGCCACACTACTTCATACGGCTCGAGATCGAGCGAAAGGTGATTGTCGCCTCCGTCAGGCACGAACAGCATGTCACCGGTTATTTCGTCGCGGAAGGTCGTTCCGATACTTCCCGGAAGCAGCCGTCGATCGACAGATATCTCGATGACGTCGCTCGTCGGATTGGCGAGCACCACTATTGGCGCGCTGCTTTCCACCCCTCGGAGGATGGCGATCCCATTTCCCGATGCCGGCGTCAACGACTCCGCCGAATCGGCTGCGAGTGAAGCTGTGTACGAACGCGCCCGCAGCAGTTCGAGACAATCGTTCCAGATCTGAAACGTGAGGGTATCGGGGGTGGCTAAGTCAGTCGCAATCACCTGCAGTCGTCTGCCCGACTCACTCGAATTCTCGCTTTCCGGTCCGGTGAACACCTGTAGAGGGAGCTCGAACTTTCCCGCCGCGCCGATGAGTACGCCATACATGCACCGAATCATCGACCTGCGCTGTTCGTCCGGCAGTACAGGATCGGCAAGCGCATCGTGGATCGCCGACAATCCGTGCACCACATCTGAGTTCAGGCGCGCCGATCTGTACTCTGCCCCGGTAGTCTCCTCGAGCGCTCGAATCGCCGCGCCGGCCGTCTCGTCGGCGAAGCTTTTCGCGAAGCCACTGCCGATCAGTTCCGCGGCTCGAGTCTCCTCCTCGGTGGGAGCTCCCGCAACCATCCGTGCGATATCGGGAGCGTGTTCCTCGAGCCATGCCTGCCAGGTGTCGAGATGGTATTTCTCGAACCGGAGAACTCCGAACAATCCGTCCGCTTCCTCGACAAGCAGACGGGCAAGTTCGTCAACGCCCGACCGTGCGTCTCCCGCCGGCGGAATGTGAACGAGAAGCGATGCCGACATCTACCCGCTGAAGCCGCTGAAGACCATCTTCTTGAAGACTGTCATGAAGACTTCGGTTGCCTTCTTGGCGTCCCGCATGGGTATTCTCGCGTCCTTCCGCAACGATTCTTCGAAGAACTTCTCGAGAGTGCTCAGCAGATCGTCGGCGGTGTAGAAAATGTACGCGAAGTCATTCCCGGAAGGCTTGAGAACAGTGAACGAGGTGTAGGTCATGACCGGCTCTTTGCCGATCATGATCCGGTCATCACGTTGGGTTGTATGGACCTCTACCTCGTTAAACCGATACGGAATCTTGTGCTCCTGATGGCGGTATGCAGGTTCGATATGCTTCTTGGAATAGCTTCTCGGCTCGACGAGAATAAACACCTTCGCGCCCTCGGCCTGAAACGTGATGCTGTCTTCGGCAGGAAAGATATCCTTTACGTGCGCATACGATATGGCCTCGTAGCGAGTATACGTGCTCTCCTCGTCGAAAAAAGAGCTGACAATAAATCCACCTTCGGTCGGTAACTGGTTATTCCGATACGCTGCGAATAGATCCTGATACTTCGCCATACATACATCTCCTGTGTACGAACATACTGGCAATTGCTGTCATGTGCAATTGTGCTGTTTCTGATTGATAACCGGGGTTGCCACCGCTATACTCGAATTCGACATGGATCTTGACGCCGCACTCCGGCTGTTCGGACTACAACCTGATCCCGAGACCGGAGAGCTTAACCGAGCATTTCGTCGCCTCGCGAAACGGTACCATCCCGACTTTAATCCCGGACGCGAAGAGTGGGCGAATGCGCATATGTCGGCAATAAACAGTGCGTACGAGACCATACGCGAGAGTGTAGAGTCAACGAACGGACAACGCAAGGAGGGTTTCGCGGACGCCAACGGCTTTCGCCGGACGCGATCCGACGCCTCGGCGACCGAGAATCCTCGATTCACAGAGATCGACGCCGAGGTGTTTCGTGTGGCCCATGGTAAAATCCTCGAGGGAATGCGATTGTACTATCAGTACGGTCTCGAGAATGTCCACTTCCGTAACGAGGGACCGTTGCGGCTCAAATATCGGCGCGCCGAACGATTGGTGACTGCCGGTTTGTCCTCTCTTTCACGACTCGAATCGCGAATACACGGATTCCCGCATGACAGTTTCGCCCGCGCCTTTACCTGTTTCGCCCGGACGTTCTACGAGGCCATGCACATCGACAAGTATAACATCCCCTACTCCGGTCAGACCGACCAGAAAGCCTACCGGCGCTATCGGTACGGCTCCGGGCTTCTCGACCGCACGATCCGCGATTTCTGCTTTCCGGATCTGTCCGAAAGCCGCCCCGGTAACCCGCACGAGCAACTGGTCGTCTGTAACAGGGAGTTCTCCCACGTACTCACCTACCACCCGGAAAGCACATGGGCTGAGGAGAGCCGTCTCAAGCTCTCCCTCACCCACGCGTTCTTCGACTACCTCTCGATCGCCCTCGCGGCGTAGCATCGCGCGAGTTATAAAGTCAGAGGGCCGCCTCCCCATCAGGGTAGCGGCCCCCAGTTGACTGTACTCATGTGCAATGTTGTGCCGCCTCAGCCTTCGCCGGAACTGCTGCTACAGCGTTCGGCGCGACGGCAACAAGTCGGCCTCACGCCGACCGTGCGTCGGTCGCGGCCTGTTTTTTCGCCAGATTCATCTGAGCGATCGCAAGCTTCGCAATCGGGATCCCATACGGCGAACACGAAACATAATCCAGTCCGGTGCGACGGGTGAACTGAATATTCTCCGGTTCGGCCCCATGCTCTCCACATAGTCCCAACCGTAGATCCGGTCGTGTCAGGCGCCCACGTTCGGCTGCCAACGCGATCATCTCCTTTACCTGTTCACCGAGCACCTTGAACGGATTAGATTCGAGCAAGTCAAACTCGTTGTAGTCGGAGAAGAAGTTGTTGAAGTCATCTCTCGAGAGCCCGTTGGTCGTCTGCGTGAGATCGTTCGTACCGAAACTGAAAAAATCCGCGTATCGAGCGATTCGATCCGCCTGTAATGCGGCCGCAGGCAGCTCGATCATCGTACCCACCCGGTAATGGACCGGATCGGTTCCGAACTGCTTGCGAACCTCGCTCTCAATGTCACGAATTCCGGTGATGTGCTTGCCCTCGATCTGCTTTCCGTTTCGGATCGTCTTTATCTCGTTCGCAGACATGACAAGCGGGACCATTATCTCCGGGATCGCTTCGACTCCCTCCTTCTTCAACTTATACGCCGCCTCGAAGATTGCCCGAACCTGCATATTGTAGATCTCCGGGTAGCTGATCGCTATCCGGACACCACGATGGCCGAGCATCGGATTCACCTCCTTCAGGAGATCACACCGCTGACGAATCTCCGCCTCACTGAGCTTCGGATTCCGCTTTCGAATGAACGACACGAAGCTCTTCATACTATCCGCGGTGTGCGGCAGGAACTCATGCAAGGGCGCATCGAGCAGTCGGATCGTGACCGGTTTACCGGCCATGATCTTGAAGAGCGAATAGAAGTCCGAAACCTGATACTTCTTCAGCTTCTCGAGCGCCTTCTCCCGCCCTTTCTGGTCTCCACCGGCTACGATCATCGCGCGGAACTCATCGATCCTGTTCTCGTGAAAGAACATGTGCTCGGTTCGGCACAGTCCGATCCCCGCCGCCTTGAACATCGCCGCGAGCTCAGCATCCTTCGGTTGATCCGCGTTTGCCTCCACGTCGAACTCGTCGATGTTTTCCTGTATGATGTCCAGCAGCTCGAGCAGGCCGCTCCCTTCCGGAGAAGGTTCAGTCAGCGATGCTTTGCCGAAGAAGATCTGCGGCGTGTCGTAGTAGGGAACATTAAGCGTAATGTAGTCGCCCTCTTTCACCGTGCGGTTGCCGATCTTCAGAGCTGTTTTCGTGAAGTTCGCGTCGGGGTAGACCAGCGCGACCTTACCGAGACTTCGCGCCACGACGGGCGCATGGGAGGCATATCCACCCTCGGTACTGAGTACGCCGCGCGCAACTTCGATCGCTTTCACATCTTCGGCGTACGTCGACGGCATTGCGAGGATCAGGTTCGCTTCCTCGCCCGCATGGGTAGCACGCCGGTGCTCCTTAACCAGCGCTTCGGTCGAGAAGTAGACTCGACCGATCGCCGCACCGACCGCGCCTGCGATTCCGCCTTCGACCTTCGCAAGGTTCTTCACCGAATTGAGGTCCAATTGCGGATGCAGGAGCTCCGACAACCGCCCCGGTTTGATTGCATTGATTACGTAGTCACCGTCGATCACGCCCTTCTTGCGCAGGTCGAGCAGCGTCTTAATCTCCGCCTGAGTAGATCGATTCGTGGCCCCGAACTGATCGATTACCCACAGCTTTCCGCTCTCAACGGTGAAGCGGACTTGCCGGATCTCCTTGAAGTTCTTCTCGAGCTCATCTGCGATACGTTCGAGCTCCTTCCGTACGGCCGGCTTTATCTTGCCGACCGGCTTTCCTTCGGCCTTGCGATCATCGAAAGACTCCGGGAAGAACTCGCCGCTAATCTTGTCCTCTCCGGTGATGATGTCATGGGTGAAGTAGCTGCCGAAGTAACTCTCCTGCCCGAAATTGCCGAAAACCATCGCCTGAATCATCAGCGATGAATCTTCACTCGTCGGCCGGTCGGTGAAGAGGCTCAGATACTCCTTGATTGTCCAAACAAGCTGAGCGTAGGCATCGCCGAGGAACGCAGGTGAATAGACGTCGCTGAACTCTTCGACACACTTGGTCACCGAGGCCTTCTTACGAGCATTCTTCAGTTTCTTCGCGAACGCATCCATGCGTTTCCGCCGCGCAGCAGGAACGTCGGTCAGGCTCTCGAGCTGGAGCATTTTGCGGATCACATTCGCGTACTCGTGATAGGCAAAATCCTCACCGACATACTTGGCAAAACCTTCGACCGAGTGGCCGGTAAGACCGATGTTATGAATCGTGGAAAAGGTATTCACCATATTCAACATCGGACTCTCCACGACCTTGATCAGGAGTGGATTCTCCGGATCGTCGAAGCGCTTTCCCATTATGCGTTCCATTTTCGCGATCGGCTCGGCCAGGAATGACTTCTCGGCTTGCGGATCGTCGGACATCTCCCGGATGGTCTGATTCGACAGGACAAAGCCCGGAGCGATGGGTAGCCCGAGAGAAGCGAGCTGCATGACCCGCTTGCCTCGACTCCCGAGCTCATCGAGTCCGTCGGGCTGGTCGAGGTATTCGTTTTCGCTAAACGCGTGATACTTCTTCATTATCCGCTTACTCCCTAAAGAGATATTTCACCGTTGCAACCGTTCGACGTTCCGGCCTCCCGACGGCCGGGGCGAGCGCCTTACACTTCTGTAGAACTGAAGATCGAGTATTAGGCATGCGCGTCGTACTATCAGGGTACGTACATGCATTATACCGCCTGCATATACCTGCTATCGTCAACAGCCATCCTGAGCCCGATACGCTCCTAGGAGTTTGTCGGACTTCACTTCGGAATTGAATATCGGACGTATACACCGACATCGGAATGCATCCGTCCTGGCGATCATATGCGCTAAGCCGTTCCGATATTCGATTCTGTCCATATGTCCGACAAACTCCTAGAACAGCTCCAATGTACGGTCGGCCCCGCCGTGCAGGAACGCCTCGAAGCGAGGACTCGCGCCTTCGTACAGATAACGTCTAAGCTTCGACACGTCCTTAGGGTCGTCGCCGACGACACTGATCATAATCGGAGTGCCGTGCTTCACCTTTCCCCACTTGAACAGGGCGTTGATGTCGTTAATGCGCTCGTTCTCATACCAGATGAGAACATCGAGTCCATCATACTTGCCCTTGTAAGACTCGATGATCTTCTTCCATGCCTCGACGTTACCGTTGTGAAACAGCTCATTCGAAACCAGGACGGGTATCCGAGCGGTCATTCTCGCCCGGCGTTTGGGAACACTCGGTGCTGCTTGAGCGGGCGCTGCGCTTACGGACTCCGTTGCTGTAGACGACTTCTCGGCTGACGGGGCGGCGGAAGGACGGGGAGGCGTAGCCGGTTGCGATTCGATCGCTGAGCGTCGCTCGCTCACATACGCTTTTTTACCCCGAACCCTGGCACCATCCATGAGTGATGCGAAGTCGTCGGCAGCCTCGCGCAACACGCCCGGCTTGACTTCCTCCCCTCGGGCAGCACCGACATAGACGACGAAAAGCTCGTCTTTACCGAGGGGCAAGGCACCTTCCCAGTGGTCATCGCGTTTCGGGTTTATTACGAAGACGCCGGTGTGCGGATGGTGGAACACGCACACGATGTCCAGCTTACTCCATTTCGAAACCGTTTCGGTGATCGCGGAAACGTCGTCGACAATCCGACCAAGGTTATGCGACTTATAGACATAGTCGAACTTGTCAACGAGAAGGGCTGTTACAATGGGCTTTACCTGATGTCGGCTTACACGTCCTGAATCGAGGTACTCGTTCAGAATGTCGGCGAGATTGGCTCCCTTGCTAACACGGCCGACATACTCGGTTACAACCTTGAAGTGACGCAAGGCCGAGTTGAACCCGGCCTTGCGTGCTAAGACATTAAGCTGATTATCCATAAGCGCTTACAGCTCTTGGAGATCGTCATTCATCGACTGTGACGGAGTCACATCCGCCCGGCCCTTGATCTCCTCGCCGCTTGCGGAAGATGCTCCGCCCGCGGCACCGCCGCCGGCGTCAAATCCCTCCGCAACATTTTCGAAGCTCTGATTCAGGTCGGCACGGATGGTGGAGCGTCGACGCTTGAACTGTGCGAAAGCCGCGTCCTGGAATCCCTTCGATACGCCGTGGAGGAACTCGTTGAGTACGTTTGCCATCCCGTTCAGCGTGAACTTCTTTCGCTTGATGCTCGAGATGTCCACGTCCAGCAGGAGACCAGCCTGGATGTGATAGGGGTTGATGAGATAGTCGAACTCTTCGAACTCGCGCTCGAGGAAGTCGATGCGCTGGTCGAGGATGACGCGCGGAGCGGGATTCTGGTACCCGTAGATCTCGGACACCTGTTGTCGCGCCCGCTTAACCATGCGCTTCATGAGGTCTTTCTCATAGAGATAGGTCTGATTCAACCGCTCGACATCGGTATCCTCGGCCTTGATCCGTATGATCTCATTCCAGGTCTTCTGGAGATCTTCATACATCGGATCGCCGCTCATTTCCTTCGCTTTCCGGATACGGCCGCGAACGCTCTTGGCGAGATCCTCGAAGTCGGTGACCCGGAAGTTGCTCTTGCTGTTGTAATAGACAGCTTGAACGACATCCCACATGTGCTGGATTTCGTTCTTGAACTGCTCCATCTGCTGATCGTACGCCTCGCGTTCGGCGTTCAACTGATCGGAGTCGTAGTACTTCAGCCGCAGCTGATAGCGCTCGTCCGGGAGCCGCTCGGAATCGGTGTCCTCGTACTCGCGGACGACCAGCTCTCGTGCGTTCTTGAGGTTCTCGATGTACTGATACCCCATCTTCGACGTGTCGAGAATCGAAGTCAGTGAGTTGATCGCGGTGTTGAATCCGCGGTTACGGATGTTCTCGAGATCCACAATCTTCTTAAGATTCTCCCTGATATTGAGGGGATCGAACTCTTTCAGATCGATTTCGGCACGGAGCCCTTCGATCTTCTCGATCAGGTTCTTCGCGAGGAAGGTGTAGCGCTTGGAGTTCTCATCTTCGGTATCGTCATCGGTATAGTTGGGAACACGCTTCATCTTCTCGAACATCAGCTCCGTGTCGCTGAGCTCATCTTTCCCTTCGTCGATCAGCTCATCCTGGAAGCGCTCCAATTCCTGGTCGATCATTGTCATGATCGCACGAGAAATCTGATCCTTGATGAGATACTCGACGGTGACCTGGTACTGGAAAATCGGACTGATGAGCTCACTGTCGAGGATGTTTACGCTGAGCTTCGTATTCGTGACGGTTTTCGGCTTCTGTACCGAGTCCTTGAAAGCACACTTCACTACCGCGTACGCATTCTCGCCGCGGATGAACGCGCCGACGTCGGTCTTCTGTCGAAGGAGCGAATTGGTGTCGTTCTCGAGGTCGTTCATACCTCGCTGGATATGCCCCTGAAGGTGCCCGTACATGTTGACGATCGATTTCTCGATCTCACCGGTGTTGAACTTATCGGCACCGGCTATCTGGTCGAGCATCTCCGCGATCTCTTTCGGGGAGTAGCGGGCGAGATTCTTGCTCTCTTCCTTATCGATGAAGTTTCGAACCTTCTTCACCATCTCGTCTTCAGACGTGACGATGTAGCGGTTGAACATGTTCTGGTAGTTCTGGTTGTAGTAGTTGTAGAGCTTCTCTTTCAGCCCGCCCATGACGTCGAGCTTGTCCAGAACCTCCTGCGGGAGCTTAACCTGAATGTCTTTTAGAATGTTCTCGACTTCTTCGTCGATAAGCTGCTTGTACTCAGCCTTCTGGTCGCGGCCTTCTTGCGCAAGTGAATTACGCGAACCGACTGCCGATGGTTTGCGTGGATGAAATACATTTGGACTTCTGGGTATGTCCGACATCTTAGACTCCTTTCCTTTCAGTCATTCTTGTGAATGCGGCGAAAATTCCACCGTTCCCAACTATAACACAGATTGAGATAAAGACAATTGCAAAAATCGTCAAGTCACTCTGCAGCTTTGAATCAACCGGGCGCCCCCCTTCGTTCGCGTATCGTCTCAATCGCTTCATCGAACCGGACAGCAAGCTGGCTGCTGTACGCTCCGTCGCGCAGCGATTCCAGTTCCTGAATCAGATCGTCCGCTTCTTCATCCGACACTGCCTCGACGTCGACGCCGGCAAGCAACGAGAGATAGCCGGCGATACGATCGGCGGTATCGTCACGAATGAACGCGGTAGCGAGGTTCCACATGTTGTCTGTCGCAACAACTCGATATACCTCTCCGTCGGGTAAGGTTAACGCACTCCCAGGAAAAATCCAGTCCGGATCGGGGCCGAGATTCGGTGTCGTTCCCATCGGGCGATAGCCGCTCGCCACAGCGATAGCATTTGTGACATCAATAATGTCGAAGATCGAAATACCGATTTCCGCGAATGCCCCATCGAGTCGCAGCGATTCATCAACGGCCTCGAATGGCGCGACATCGACCGATAACTCTGTCCCCGTGGGGTCGACTTCGATGTCGACGTCATCCGCTTCGATCGGATCGACCGGCGGATCGACGTCTGGATCGACAACCGGGTCGTCCACGTCGTCCGGTGGGGGGTCATCCGGCACCGCGTCGACCGCATCAGGATCGAGTTCGTCGGGCTCGACTTCGTCGGGCGCCGGCTCGTCCGGCGTTTCGTCGATTGCATCGACATCGTCGGGGTCGGGAGCCTCGACAACGTCCGGATCGTCGACCGGAGGATCATCTACCGGCGGAACTTCCTCCGGTTCCTCTACCGCCGGTTCGTCCGCAACGAGGAAATCGCGGACGTCCTGCCCCCACGGCGAGAGCAGATAACCGGCGCCGAGCGCGATTAGCAGGAGTGCCGCGAGAGCCAGCCACTTCACCTTACCACCGGAATCCGAGCGCCTGCCCGAACCGGACATTGGATTCAGCGTAAGCCCCGATGATGCGGCCGCCGCCGGTCGTGACGGCGAACCGGATGGCTGTCGATCCGCAGTGGACTTTCCAGCAGCCGCAGGCTCCTTGCCGGCAGCCTCGGCAACGGTCTTCTCCGAAGCGGCCCCATCACCCTTTGCCCCGTCGGCCTTTGCACCCTCGGTTTTTGCCTCGTCGGCGACGACTGTCTCCGAGCCGGCCGCGGCCGCGGCGACCGACGGTCGACCGGCACGCCTGCGCAATTCGTCGATCAGTTGAATCAGGTTTCGTCGATCACGCTCGAATATCGCCCTATCGGGGCGCGAGGTGCTCCCTATCTGGCGCCGTACGTCCTGACTGAACCGGATATTGCGTGCCGACATCGTAGCCGACAACGGTCGGTAAAACGGGTACACTCCATGAGTGCCGAGCAACACTTGTGCCACGAACGGCGCCTGCTCAACCGTCTTGTCTTCGAATTGCGGCAGCGTCTGCTCAATAAGATCGGCGAGCTGGACGAGTCCGGCGGTCGAATCGCCGCCGGTTTCCCGGCTGAGAAGCACCGAAAGAGCCGCAGCGTTGCGGAGAAAGAGCTGCAGTGGATCCGGAATCGTCGGGCGTCGTAGCGCTTTCACCCGAGTTTGAATCGCGTTCAAAGCACGTTCACCGGCCTGTCCCTGAGGCCTGCGACCGAAATACGACTCCACCTGTTCGACGAGCGCCATATCCGGCGCGTCGATGAGGTCTCGCAACACCGGTGTCCACACCGCGAGATACGAGGAAGCAAGCGTTCGCTCCTGCGGGATCTCGGTACCGAAGGTATGGGGCACCGACGATGCGAACGGAAGCGTATAATCGCCGCCGTTCCAACGGACCGCGAGTGCCGGCTTATCGCCGTCGATCGCCACGATACTGGAGTCTGCCTCATGCCCGCTGAAGGAGGGAGATAGCTCGATCGTTGCCTTGAACCCTTTCGGATTGATCCGCAGGCGATCTTTGCCGGGGTCGCTTATCTGATCTCCGGATTGGGTATACCCATCCTCCGACGAACGGACATCGACCCGGAAAGCTCCCCCCTCGGTGCCGGAGGCAAACAGCCCCGCGAGCTTCTTCAGCGGCGTGGTATCGGAGGCAAGCACCGTCACGGTAGCTCGTTTCGATCGAGCCCGTTTGAAGAGCTTCACCACCTCTTCATTCTGGGGATCAACGATCCGCCACGCCTGGACCTGATCGGGGTCTACTCCGGCTCTCGCAAGCGTTCGAAAGTAATCGTTCGTCAGTCGATTTCCTATCAGCTTCCCGTCCCGGAAGTAAAAGAGCGACGTGCCGACCCGAATCACCCCGGGACCGTCGAAGGCCGACTTCTGCAGCCGCAACGGATCGCGCAGATACTCGCTCTTGACTCTTCGCGCCTCTTCGACGAAGTGAAGGTCCTTCTTCTCCCGATCGTTGAGAGCGAAGATCTTGTCCGCGCCATAGTAGACGCTCATGTTACCGCTGCGGTAGAAATAAACGACCGCGTGCTTCTCGGGAGGAGACTCTTCGATCGAATAGGTCTCGTACGCTTCGATCTGCAAGTCCTCATGCCCGACGAAGTCCTGGAATCGCTCTACGATGTCGGGGTCCCCGAGGTATCGCAATTCGTGTGAGGTGTCTTCCTCTACGCTATGCACCTCGTAGAACGGATTGCCGGTAAGCCGGTCGGTAATAACGACATCCCGAATCTCGCCGGCCGCCTGAGAAGGAAAGTCGGGCGTGTTTCCTATTCGTAAGAACGGACGCACGTCGCGATTCGAGGTGCCGATGAATATAACGTAACACTCGCGATCGATGTGGAAGATACGTTGAGGAACGTGTTTACGTGGATCCCCCATTGCTAACAGTGTATAACAGATGCCATGAAAATCAAATCACTAGAATGCGTTTCGAAAGACGGTGTGCGGGACACTCCGGCGCATCAGTGATACGATTCTGCTGTCATGATTCAGAATGAGCGAAGTAACCGCAAGATCATCCCGATCGCGAGTGGCAAAGGTGGCGTGGGAAAGTCGGTATTGTCGGCGAATATCGCGCTGCGCCTCGCAGCGGCAGGCGCGGACACCGTTGCGGTCGACCTCGATC
>PUOG01000226.1 GCA_003552745.1 Spirochaetaceae bacterium | reverse complement strand
GGGCTGCCGGACAGTGGGACGATCCGGCCTCGGTTCCGGCCGAGGAGAGTGTGAAGCAGTACATGGATCAGCCGAAGCTTCCCGATATCGATCTGGTCATTCGCACTGGAGATCGGTATCGGCTCAGCAACTTCTTCATCTGGCAGGCCGCGTACGCCGAGCTCGTGTTTCTGCCCATTCTCTGGCCCGACTGGAAGTGTGATTCGTTCTACGATGCGGTGCGGATGTACCAGTCGCGATCGAGGACGTTCGGCGGAAACGGAAAGAAGTGAGAGTCGGCAACTTCGTCATCCGGCTTATCATGTTTCTCGTCGGCATCCCACTACTGGTGGCATCGGTACTCGCCGTTCCCGAGCCGAACCATCCCCTCTACCTTGCCCTGGCCATGGTCGCCGCTTTCCTCGGAGCACGAGAGGCGGCGGTACTGTTCGATCTCGACGGTCGCGGACATCGCCGGAGGATGATCGGCGCGTCATTGCTCGGGCCGGCAGTTCCGGTAGCAACCGTGCTGGAGATCTTCGGTTTGATTTCCGAAAGCATGACTCTCGGAGTCCTCGTCCTTGCATTCGGAATCGTCCTGACCGCGCATATCGGACGGAAGGACGATGAAGGCATTCGTCGGATCGTTCCGAGCATTGCCGGACATGCGCTCGTTATTCTCTACCCCGGCCTGCTGCTCTCCTACTCGATGCGGTTGGTTGCCCTGCCGCAGTCAGGAGCACTCATTCTGGTGTACTTCGCTTCGGTCTTCTTCAACGATACGATGGCGTATATCATCGGCCGGCTGTTCGGTCACCGCACGGAAGGTGTGGTAGCCATCAGCCCGAACAAGAGCGCGGTAGGTTTCATAGGAGGATTGGTGACCTCCCCGGTTGTGATTCTCGTTGCCGAGCTTCTCATTCCCGGCCTCTTTCCCGGGGCAATCGGACAACGGATCGTATTCGGTTTCGCGATCGGCATCGGAGTTATCGTGGGAGACCTGGTGGAAAGCGGGTTCAAGCGATCGGCGGCTGTCAAGGATTCCGGCAATGTCGTTCCGGGTCGTGGAGGAATGCTCGATTCGATCGATTCACCGATTTTCGTTGCCCCACTGTTCTACTATCTTTATCTCATACTCTTCCTCTGATGCGTGTCGACGCGATATACTTTCTATAGACAGGGTGATTTATGTTTTTGACCATTATACTCGGCCTCCTCGGCCTCGGCCTTGTTGTCTTCGTCCACGAAGCGGGCCATCTGATAGCAGCAAAGTTGTGCGGTGTGGAAGTCGAGGCGTTCTCTATCGGTTGGGGGCGGACGCTCTACGCGTTCCAATGGAAAGGAACCGAGTACCGCTTAAGCCTCTTCCCACTCGGCGGGTACTGCAAAATGAAGGGCGAAGCGTCGTTTCGGAAGGCGGTGGAGCAGAACTCCGATGAGCTACCCCGCGAACCGGGTTCATTCTACGGCGCCTCCGTCTGGCGTCGCATCGTCATACTGCTCGCCGGACCGGCTGCAAACTTCGTCTTCGCAATCATCGTGCTCTCACTGATCTGGTTCTTCGGATTCAGCTTCGAGACGTTCCAGAACCGCATCGTCATCGGAGCCGAATACGGCCAGGCTGTAGCCGATGAATCGCCGGCTCTGGAAGCCGGTCTCCAGACCGGTGACCGAATCGTAGCGATCAATGGTCGCGAAACTCCGTACTTTCGCGAAATCCAACAACTCATTGCGACGAACGCGGAAGAGCAGATCGAGCTCTCCGTCGAACGCAATTCGGAAGAGATTACGGTCAGCGCAACTCCGATGCTCGACCGCCAGACCGGGGGTGGGGTGCTCGGAATCGCGCCCTGGATCGATCCGATCGTTGACGAGGCAAGCGGTCCGGCCCGCGTCGCAGGGTTGCGCAGCGGTGATCGATTGCTCGCTGTCGACGGCGAGGAGGTCGAACACAGCATGGCGTTCAGCGCTGCGCTTCAGCGTGGCGGATCGAGCGTGGAAATCGAATACGAGCGCGACGGGGAGCGGCAAACCACACGACTTGCCCCGGATAGTGGTGAAGCGGGGCGGCGGATCGCGGGGGTGATGTTCGAGACGGTCACCGGAACCAGCCCCGACCTCGGCGCACTCGCGGCGATCGGACGCGGCACCGAAGAGACCATCTCCACGATGGCACTAACCGTTCGCGGTATCGCCACCCTTTTTCGTGGCGTCGACCTGACACAGGCAGTCGCGGGTCCCGCGCGAATCGTATATATTACCGGGGAGGTGGCCACGCAAGGTTTCGGTGCCGGGATCGGTGCCGGTATATCTTCGCTCTTCAATTTCCTCGGCCTTCTGAGCGTCATTCTCTGCTTCATGAACCTCTTGCCGGTCCCGGTATTCGACGGAGGCCAGATCGTCATCAGTCTCGTTGAGGGTGTTCGACGTAAACCGCTGTCTCCGCGAACGATGCATCGTTATCAGATGATCGGCGCGCTTATGGTCCTCGGATTGCTCGTCTTCGCGATTACCGCCGATTTTCTGTTCTTCACCGGAGGTTGATCCGTGAACCACATTGTTCCAAAGTGCGCACAACGAATCTCGGCGATACTTCTTCTTGCGATAACCGCCGTCGCATTCGCGCACACACAGTCTCCCGGCCTGATCGTCAATACGAGCCACAACGGTGAGGTCGAGCATTTGCGCTATATCAAAGAGCAGGAGGTGATGGTCACCGCCGCAACGGACGGGTCGGTGAGAATCTGGGATCCCACCGACAGAGAGCTGTTGCGAAGTCTTCAGGTTTCCCATTTGCCGATACGGGCGCTGGCCGCACATCCGACGAGGCCGGAAGTCGCCGTTCTTGTACGGACAACCGAGGGATACCGTCTTTCGGTCTGGGACTACGAGTCACGCGACGAGTTGTTCTTCGAGGAGCTCTCCTCCGAGCCGCTTCACCTGAACTACAGCCCCCAGGGGACCTGGCTCGTCTATTCCCGCACCGCCGCGGAGAGTATCGTCACGCTTAACTCGGAGACAGGCGAGCGCGAACGCAGGATCGGATCGGGAACCGGCATTGTCGGCTACTTCACGATAGGATCGAGCGAAGCGAACATAATGACCTACGCCCCGGCGAACGGGCGCATTCGATATACACGCCTCGATGACGGGGAAGAGTTGCAGACTGCGAGCGCACGCAGCAGCCTCGAGAACATGCAGGTCCTCTCGAATCGGCGGTACGCTGCCGCGAGAAGAGACAACTATCTCGTTATCGTTGATATTCTCGAAGGGCGCGAGGTAGCCGAGAGCGAACGTCGACAGATTCGTGATATCGTGGTCGACCCGGAGACCGGACGGATCGCGGTGCTGCATGGCCGAAGTGGTGAACGTGGCGTGGAGATCTACCGGTTCGCGAATAATCGCCTTTCGCGCCTCGAGACGTTCGAAGAGAGTCCGACCGGCGATATCACCGGAATCGCGTTTCTCGATGGAACCGTCTTCACCGGCGGCCCGAACGGGCGGCTCGCGCTTCTCCACGATGACGAGCTCGATGTGTTCGCTACGAATGTCCTTCGCCCTGTACGCTCGGTGGCCTTCGGTGAACGTTCAATACTTCTGACCGCCGACCGCTATACTTCCTCGATCCGGTCCGACTTCTTCGGCGCCGGGACGCTCGACGAGGAGGTGACCCAACGCCGACACTCCACCGAATCGATCGACACGGATGGTACCACCCGGCCCGATGTCCGCGTCACCGATCCAATAGGGAGAAACGTGAGGCTCTCCGGCCGTTTCAGTTTGCGCGGCCCTACGTTCTCAACGCGCACCGCGCTTCGAAGGGTAAGTCCCGAGGTATCGCTATCGCGCACCGACGCATTCGGCCGCGACCGGCTGCCTGCAGGTGTCGGCTCGCTTGATCAACAGGAACTTACGATCTCGTTTCTCGAGAGCATCGCGTGGAACGATCCCCCCGAGTATGCCCCGAATCTCCTTTCCACACTCGATAACCGAATTCTCACGTGGGGTTCGGCCGACTCGGAAATCGGCTGGGCAGGTATCGACGGATTCGAGCAACCGATCCCCCGTTCTACCGAAGAGGCAGTACGTAGCGTGGTTTCACACACCGCCGCCGTCACCCTCACCTACGAAGACGGACTGATCGAGAAGCGACACCCGATCACTTTCGAGCTCTTGCGGGAGCATACGGCCTCCAACGTGGAGACCGCGTCTTTTATTCGGGACGACATGCTGTTGATCGGAAGAAACGCCGCCGGCATAAGCGGTTCGGCGCTTATTCGGGTTGATCCGGCGACCGGAGAGACGGTCAACCTGAGCACGGAGGCGTTCTACATCTTCCGTATGACAGTCGATCGCGATCGGGGGGCCGTCTACACGCTCGGCCTCGCACGCACCTCGGATGGAATGGTCACCACTCTCGAGCGCATGACCGGCGAGGGCTTGAGGGAAACCGAACAGCTTCTGCGTGTTCCGGCCGAAGATCTCGATGCCGACGTAGCTGTGGACGATCGGACCGGCACCGTGTACGTTGCCGCCGGACTCGAAGGGGTTCTCGTGTGGGACGGAGAGATTCGGACGCTCCCGCAAACCGACCACCTGGCACGTCGTCTCATTGTAGGACGCGGCAAGATTCTCTCGGTGAACGGTAACGGGACGGTGAGTATCTGGAGCCAGGCAAGCGAAAGCCATCTCGGCGATCTCTACCTTTTTGACGATGAGCGTTGGCTGGCGATCGGAGCAGACGGGCGGTACTTCTCGGACGTCGGAATGAACGTGGCGGACCTGTTACGCGTACCGAATGACGAGGAAGATGTCGACCGGCTGCGGGTCGAGTTGCCGTTGACCTTCATCGCTACCGCCCCTACCCCTGGTGTACAGGTCGACGATGTGCTTCGGGCGCTCGGCCCCTGGTGAGCTAAGTGCCGGCGGTCTACGCAAGAAGAAGCGAAACGTTTACTCGGGCGGGTTCTCGGTAATGCGGGCGATTGCCTCAGCCACCGCACGCCGTATCTCGTCGGCTCGTTCTTCTTCCTGCGCCCTGGCATAGAGGCGACCCATGAGGTTCGCCCGATACATCGGTTTAACGTGGTTCAACGCGTACGCTGCCATATCGAGTACACACTCCTGGCTACGGCAGACGGTTTCGCCCGCTTCATCGAGCCGGCGCTCGAGCTCCTGAAACACCAGGCGTTCGCTTTCGTTCGTGAGATCTTCGAGATTATACCTTTCGTGCAATGCCACCTACCAACCTCCGGACGATTCCTACCCTCGATCGTCTGCAATCGACTCGAACCGAGTATACTCCGGAACGAAAGCGATTTTAACCGTCCCGATCGGACCGTTTCGCTGTTTAGCAACAATGAGCTCGGTTTCGACAACCGGGAGATCGTCTCCGCCGTCCCGGCCTCTGTGCAGGAAGAGCACCACATCTGCATCCTGTTCGATTGACCCACTCTCGCGAATATTCGCCAGACTCGGACGCTTGCCTTCCGAATCGCGATTAACCTGGGAAAGTGCAACGATCGGGATTCTAAGCTCGCGCGCGAGCGCCTTCAAGCTGCGCGACACTTCGGCG
>PUOG01000159.1 GCA_003552745.1 Spirochaetaceae bacterium | reverse complement strand
CGCTCGTCGCCGCGTCGGCTACCTCCTGTTTCGGTTGATGTACCGTCGTAAGCGCGGGTCGCACGTACGCGGTCCAGTCAATGTCGTCGTATCCGACCACCGCCACCTCCTCGGGAACACGCACCCCGTGATCGAGTAAGGCGTTCATCACGCCGACCGCCGTTACATCCGAACCGACGAACAGTCCGTCATGCGCCCGAAGCTCCGCGATACGCGTGCTCGCCGTCTCATACGCGTCACCGTAGCTTCCGCCGGGTAGGACGAAACGGTCGTGATCGTCGCATGCCACGCCGCGCTCGTCGCACTCGGCACGGAAACCGGAGACGCGGACGAGAAACTGCGGGTCGTTCTCCGAGATGGTGGCCGGCCTGGTGCAGCCGCGATCGATGAGTGCGGCGGCGGCGATGCGGCCGCCGCGGTGGTGATCGATGATCACGGTGGGGTAGTGCTCGACCCACGCCTCATGTGCCGGGTTTATGAAGACGCAGCGGTCGGTGACCGCGGTAATCTCGTGCGCGAGCTGCTCGGTCACGTCGTAGCCAATCAGCAGAAGACCGTCAACCTTTTTTTGACGAACGATCCGCGTGATGGATGCGACATCCTCTTCGTCCTTGTCGAAACCCTCGATCATCGTGTCGAACCCGAGTGCGGTGAGAGCTGCCGCGATGTGGTGCAGCAACTGCGCGGTATAGAACGACTCCAGTTGTCGTGTGCGGTGTAACGAGTACAGCAGGCCCACCGTGTTTCGTATGCCGGTGGAGAGGCTACGTGCGCCGGCGTTGATCTGGTAACCCATGCGTGCGGCGATCGCGCGGATTCGCTCACGCGTCGTTTCGGCAACCAGCGGGCTGTCGTTGAGCGCACGAGAGACGGTGGTGTGACTTGTGCCGGCAATCTCGGCGATCCTTCGAATGTTCATCGCACGACGACTCCCCTTGCACTGCAACCGGTAACATACTATCCTATTCCGGCTGCAACCGGTAACATTGTCGAGCCGCTTTCGGCTCCTGTCAAGCAAATTCGTGCCGGGTGCTCGACACCCGGCGATGATCAGGGAAGGGGGAGGCGATCAAATGGCACGCACGCAACCGAACATCTTCTATATACACACACACGATACCGGTCGAGCGGTCGCCCCACACGGCTTCAACGCCGACACCCCGAACCTGTCACGGTTCGCGGCGTCCGCGGCGGTGTTTCGAAACGCTCACTGTGCCGCCCCGACCTGTTCACCGAGTCGGGCCGCGCTGCTCACCGGCCAGTGGGCGCATCAGGCCGGGATGCTCGGCCTTGCGCATTTCGGTCACCGCCTGGAGCACCCCGAGCGGCACCTCGTACACACGCTGCGGCAGACCGGCTATACGAGCGTGCTCGCCGGTATGCAGCATGTCGCCGACCGGGCCGATCGGGTCGGCTACGACAAGCTGTTGCTCTCGCTCGATAGCGTGCCGTCGGTCGATACCGTCTGTCCCGCCTTCGAGGCGTTCATGGGCGACCCGCCGTCCGAGCCGATTTTCGCGAGCATCGGATTCACCGAAACGCACAGACCGTTCGAGCAGCCCGATGAGGATAGGGCGGCGTGGTGCCGGCTGCCGGCCGCGGTGCCCGATACGCCGCAGACCCGGGAGGACGCCGCAGGCTTCGCCGCGAGCCTGAGGCGCGCCGATGAAGGAATCGGGCGCGTGCTCGAGGCGATCCGGAACGCTGGTATGTGGGACGAGAGCATCATCATCATTACTACCGATCACGGCCCGCCGTTTCCGGAGATGAAGTGCAACCTGACCGTGCACGGCACCGGGGTCATGCTCATGATGCACGTGCCGCAGGCGCCCGTCGGCCGGGCGCCGCAAGGCGGGTCGGGCGATCCGGGCGGCGGTCGAAATCCGGTAAGCGTGCCGCACCTCATCGATTCGCTCGTTTCGCAGGTCGACATCTACCCCACGCTCTGCGATCTCATCGGCACGGAGAAACCGGACTGGCTCGAAGGTGAGTCGCTCGTGCCGCTGCTGCACGGTGAGCGGCGCGAGCTTCACGACGAGATATTCGCCGAGTGTACCTACCACGTCGAATACGAGCCGATGCGCGCGGTGCGCACCCCGCGCTACCTCTACATCCGCCGTTTCGACGGGGAGCGTACTGTGGTAGCTGCCAACTGCGATGACGGGCCGTCGAAGTCGCTCTTCGAAGAGGCCGGCTGGCTCGAGCACACCCGACCGGTCGAGGAGCTGTACGACACGCTGCTCGACCCGCAGGAGCGGCGGAACCTCGCCGAGTCGGCCGAGTACGCAGATGTGAAGACGCAACTTGCCCGGCGCCTCGAAGCGTGGATGGAGCGCACCGCCGATCCGTTGCTCGGCGGCACGCTGCCTCGGGAGGCGCACCGGTAGCGAGGCTCGGCTGCCCCGGCGCCGCTATCGCGGCTCCGCGGTAGCCGGTGCGCTCAGCCGCTGCCGCTGCAGCGCGAGAAGCAGCGACCCCGCTATCCCTGCGAGAGCCGGGATCACGAACGAGACCGGCTCGCTCGCCGCTTCGGCGACGATCGACATGATAAACGGAATGACCAGTCCGCCGGCGGGGATGGCCACTTTCACCGCCGCGATAGCCGTACCGGTCGACTCCGGCAACGCCAGTCCGGTGTAGGTGACGATCAGCGGCAGCAGCGAGCTTATCATCAATCCCGACACGAAGAGCAGCGGATAGACGAACATCCCCATATCGACGAAGTAGATCAGCGCCATGCAGACGGTTGCCCCGGCGAAGAGCAATCGAAGGTTACGGATCATCCGATCCTCACGCGTGAGCGAGGCGATGAGGATCCGCCCGACGGCGATGCCCCCGATGAATATCGCCAGAGCGAGATTGGCGGGAACCGGTTCGAAGCCGCGATAGTCGATGAGAAAGGTCGGTATGAGTCCGATCGTTGCCACCTGCATGCCGTAGCCGCAGACCATGGCGGTGAACATGATGGCGACCTTCGGCTCGCGGCCGACCACCCCGAGGCGTTCGCGCGGGGTGAGGCGGCGGCTGTGTTCGCGAGGTGCGCCGTAGGAGAGGGCGAAGATTACCGCGAGCACCGCCGCCGCCACCGCCGCCTGCTCCATGCTGCGTCTCCAGTCGAGCTGCAGGAACATGAGATAGACGGTGATAATGAGCGAGCCGAGGGTGACGAAGAGATGGTTAACACTGATCGCCAGCGCCCGGCGGCGGGTATGCATCTCGAAGAGCATCGGATCGGTCACCGCCTCGATCCCGCCGAGTCCGATCCCGATTCCCATCATGATGAATGCGTTCAGCAGAAAGCTCGGGCTGCGGTAGAGCGAGAAGTAGGTGACCGCTACTATCGTGGTGGCAAGCGCGAGAATGCGTGTCTTGCTGCGTATGTCGCACAGATACCCGAACAGTAGTATCGATGCGACGAAACCGGCGTTCTGCACGGTCAACAGGACGCTCACCTGCGCAGCGCGCAGACCGATCGCCGGTGCAGCGGCTCCGATCACCGCGAGACCGACGCCGAGCAGAAACATTGAGGCGAACGAGCTTCCGGTCAGGCTCACCTTGCGGACGGTCGACAGTGTGTGCATGGCGCGAAGCTTCGCGACTTCGGCGGCGGGAGTCAAGCCGGAGTCGGCGGTCACCGCCGATAGGCTACCAGTCGAGTGAGGTATTGCGCGCACGGCCGCCGGTGCGGTTGCGTCGGCGGTACGTGCGGCGTATGCTGACCCATCAGCATTCAAGGAGCAGTCAGAATGAGAGTTCTCGTAACCGGAAGCAGTGGCAAAGTTGGGCGCTTCACCGTGCGCGAGCTGGATCGAGCGGGACACGAGGTTACGCATGTCGACCGCTACCGGCCGGCCGAAGAGCTGCCGGGATCGTGGATCCAGGCCGACCTTACCAACGCCGGCGAGGTCTACGATGTATTCCATCGCGCGCAGCCGCAGGGGGTCTGCCACATCGGGGCGAACCCGGATCCGAGTCACTTTCCGAGCCCGCAGATCTATCACAACAACGTCATGAGTACGTTCAACACAATGCTTGCCGCCGGCGATGTAGGGGCAAAACGATTCATTTACGCCGGAAGCGAGATGGCAACCGGCTGGTTGACCACCGACGATCATCCAAAGCGCTTTCCGTTCAACGAGGAGGACCGAACCGACTCTCCGAATCCGTATGCGCTCAGCAAGTACAACGGCGAGATCATCGCCGACAGCATGGTCGCCCGCTATCCGGAGATGCCGATCGTGACGTTGCGGATCAACAACGTGATTCTGCCCGACGGCTACGACGTGCTCGAGTACCGGCGGAAGAACTATCCGGAGGCCGGAAGCGCGAACTACTGGAGCTACATCGACGTGCGCGATGTCGCCCGGGCGTTCTCCGCCGCGCTCACCGGCGAGAGCAAGGGGCACGAGGTCTTTCTCATCGCCGCCGCCGACACGTCCATACACGTGCCGATTCGCGAGGCGTTCGAGGAGTGTTTCGGTTTCGACGGTCCGTTCGCCGACGATCACGGCGAGCACGCCTCGGCGTTCGACTGCAGCAAGATCCGCAAGTGGTTCGGCTGGGAGCCGAAGTACAGTTGGCGCGACCGGTGAGGTGAGAAGTTGCGGTGCGGGGGAAGCGCCGGTCGCGCCGTGGCGCGACCGCTGAGGCCGGCCGATCTCGGTGCGGTGGTAGCCCCGGTCGCGCCGTGGCGCGACCGCTGAGGCCGGCCGATGTCGGTGCGGTGGTAGCCCCGGTCGCGCCAAAACATCAACCTGAATAAACGAAGGAGCTTGAACAATGCCGAAACCTGTAGTGCTTATCGTGAGAGATGGCTGGGGACGCAACCCGAATCCTGGGCATGCGGAGTTTAACGCGGTGCTGAAGGCGAACACACCGTGCAGCGACCGTCTGCTCGTCGAGTATCCGTGGACGACGATTCACACATCCGGGGAGGATGTGGGGTTACCCGAAGGAACCATGGGCAATTCCGAGGTTGGACATCAGAACCTCGGAGCAGGGCGCATCGTCGATCAGGACTCGGTGCGCATAACCAAGGCGATTCGCGAAGGTGACTTCTTCGAGAACCGCGCCCTTATTTCGGCGGTCGACCGCGCACGCGGGTCGGATGGGACGGTGCACATCATGGGCCTCGCTTCCGACGCCGGCGTACACTCGCTGCTCGGGCACCTCTACGGCTGTCTCGAGCTGTGCAAACGACGCGGGCATGAGCGGGTGGCGGTGCATCTTTTCACCGACGGCCGCGACACCGGGCCGTACACCGGTATCGAGTTCATTCGCCGGATCGAGGAGAAGATGGCGGAGATCGGCGTCGGGCGCGTGGTTTCGATTTGTGGGCGCTACTACGCGATGGACCGCGACAACCGATGGGAGCGGGTGAAGCTCGCCTACGATATGCTCACCGGCCGCACCGGTAACCTGCCGAGCTTCGCGAGCGCAAAGGAGGCGATGCAGGCGTACTACGATGCGCCGAGCAACGACAGCCAGAACGGCGACGAGTTCGTCACCCCGCGCTATGTCGGCGCCGACTGGGAAGAGACCCGGATCGCCGACGGCGATGCGG
>PUOG01000130.1 GCA_003552745.1 Spirochaetaceae bacterium | reverse complement strand
TCGATCACCGCCGGAAGGCCGGTCGCATCGATCGCGACATCGCATTTCTCGCCATTGGTGAGGGAAACGATCTCGTCTATCTCATTGCCGGTCGCCTTGAGACAATGATGAACTCCCGCGCGACCGGCTGCATCGAGTCGATCGGCGTTCGGATCGACGACGATAACGCGTGCTCCGCTGAGCATACAGAGCTGCGCGGCGAGATTTCCGACCAATCCCGCGCCGAATACGACGACGCGATCACCGAGCTCGACGCGCGCGACCCGAACTGCGGTAATCGAAACGGTAGCGAGACGGGCGAACACCGCATGCCGCGGGTCCAGGCCGTCGGGCAACGGCGCCGTTAGCACCTTCGGCACCGCGTATTGCGCGTGCGACCCGTGAGTGAATACGCGAGTTCCCTCCTCGTAATCGCATCCGGGTCCGCTGCGGATAACGGTCCCAACCGATGCGTAGCCGGGGGTAAACGGAAGAGGTGCCCACGATTCCGTGCCCGAAAGAATAGCGAGCTCGGTACCCTGGCTCACCAGCGTGTAGTCGTTGCGGATCAACGCGCCGTCCTCCGGCGGGTCCGGCAACTCATCGAGTGCCACCGTACCGGGTGAACGAAAGACTACTCCTCGCACCGCCCGGCTCCCTCCATGATCGCGACACTCGATACCGCTCCGATTCTCGTGGCGCCGGCGTCGATCATGCGCATGGCGGTGTCATAGTCGCGCACACCGCCGGATGCCTTGACTCCGACGTTCGGCCCGGCTGCATCCTTCATCAACGCGATGTCCTCAGGCGATGCCGCGCCGCCGCCGAACCCGGTGCACGTCTTCACGAAATCGGCCCCGGCGTTTGCGGCAAGCGCACTCGCGGCCCGCTTCTCATCGTCGGAGAGCATGGCGGTCTCGATTATCACCTTGAGGATCGTGTCCGGTTCGATCGCCTCGCGTACCCAGCGGATATCGTCGGAGGCGTACTCAGCGTCTCCCGCTTTGAATGCACCGACGGCAAGCACCATGTCGATTTCGCGCGCACCGTCGGCAACCGCAGCTTTGGCCTCGAACGCCTTCGCGCTGCTCTTCATCGCACCCAATGGAAACCCGACGACCGAACATACGGCGATCCCGGCGTCCGACAGTCGGCGCGAAACGTATTGCACCCACGCGGAGTTCACGCATACCGCCCTGAAGCCGAACCTAATCGCCTCATCGCAGAGGCGATCGAACTCCGCCGGGCCCGCGTCGGCTTTCAGCATGGTGTGATCTATGTATCGGGCGAGTTCGGTGGCGGTCATCGGCCGGCCTCCGTCGACTCATACGCCGGCAAAGCGTTCGCCTCGATCACTCCCGCGTACCAGTACGAGCTGTCCTTGCGGACACGCTCCAGCGTGTCGAAATCGACATAGACGATGCCGAAGCGATGCGAATACCCGAACGAAAGCTCGAAGTTATCGAGTAGTGACCAGAGTAGATATCCCTCCACCGGCGCGCCTTCGGAGACCGCGCGATGCACCTGCTCGATATGCCGGTACAGATAATCGATGCGCGCCTGATCGTGGACTCCGCCGTCGACCGACACAAAGTCGGCGACCGGACACCCGTTCTCTCCCACGAGAATCTTCGGGACGTTCCACTTTCGGTGGGCCCACATGATGTAATCATACATCCCCTCGGGATACTTCTGGTTCACCCCGGCATCATCGAACTGTCCCGGACCAAAAATCTTCAACTCACACGCCTCGAGCGGCCACTGACCCGGATCGTCGGCGATATACCGGACCTTATAGTAGTTGAGGGCGACGAAATCGACCGGAGTGTGGATGATCTTCATGTCCTCTGCCGAGTCGTTCACACGCAGACCACGGTCGCGAAACCACCGAACCGCTTCCGCAGGGTACTCGCCACGAAAGATGGGTGAGAAAAACCATGAACCCTCAACCTCGTTAATTCGCTCTGCCGCACGAACATCGGCCTCCGAGTCGGATGCCGGACGGCCGGTATTCAGGTTCAGGCCGATGCCAACTTCGCCGTTCAACTGCTTCGCGCGGTATCGACCGACCGCCTTACCGTGCGCGAGAAGAAGATTGTGCGCGACGTCGAGAGAGGCCTGGAAATCCTGGATACCGGGTGCATGTCGCCCTATCGCGTGCGCAACATGCGAGACAACATGCGGTTCGTTTACGGTAATCCACTTGACGACATCCTCACCGAACTCACTGTACATCGCCTCCGCGTAATCGGCGAACCAGTCACTGATCTCCGGATTCATCCAACCGCCCCGGTCCTGCAATGCCTGCGGGAGATCCCACATGTACAGGATGACCATCGGCTTGATTCCGTGCTGCTTCAGCGTCTCGATAACCGATCGATAGAACTCAACCCCTTTCGGGTTGATTCGTCCGGTTCCATCCGGCATTACGCGCGGCCACGAGATGGAGAATCGATAGACATCCACGCCAAGATCGGCGACGATCTTCAAGTCGTCGCGAAAGCGATGGTAGTAGTCACATGCAACCCGCGAGGTATCACCGCCGCGGATATTGCCGGGCATCATGCAATACCGATCCCAGATCGATTCACCTTTTCCGTCCTCATCCCACGCGCCTTCTACCTGAAAAGAAGAGGTCGACACCCCCCAGAAGAAATCGTCGGGGAACTTTCGCATTCCTGGTCTCCTTGTTGTTCGCGCAATCGTTTCACACCGGTCCGTTCACGTGTTTCTGAATAGACTGGTGGCTTATCCACCAGTTTGCTTAGCCTCACACACTCGTACCGATTCGTCAAGCTTGTTGGTTTCTTCTGTTGGTTGCTTCTCACGTCGTATTTACCTGCACCATACGCCGCCGTCGCCTGGTTCAAGGGGACACTTCTATCGAGGCTCGACATTGCAACGACCGTCATGCAGTGCTATAAAAGGTGCATTGTGGCTAAGCCACAGGTTTTGATGAGCGACTCATACATCGATCGTTCGAAGGAGTTATGACATGAACCCAGGTGACGAACTCGTAACCGATCCTGCATATGTCCAGCTTTCCCACCGACTGCTCGATCTCATACAAAGCGAGAACTATCGGGTCGGCGACCGATTCTTTACCGAGCGTCAGGTCAGCGAGCGTTTCGGGGTCAGCAGGACGACCGCCAATAAGGCACTTTCCAATCTGGTCTCCGCCGGTCACCTGGAGCTCCGTCGCGGAGTCGGTACGTTTGTCGCCAGTCAGCTGCTCAAGCACGAGCTCCATCACCTGAACAGTTTTACTGAGAAGGCGAAATCGCTCGGACTAACCCCCACCACCGAAGTTATCGACTTTCAACGCCTCTCTCTTCGGTCGGGCAACCTTCCCGCGCCGGTTCAGGAGACTTTGCGGCTTCGAGATGATGATGATTCTCCTGTGTTCTACATGAAGCGGCTTCGACTCGCCGAAGGGACGCCGCTCATCCTCGAAGACCGCTACCTGATCGGTCGGCATTGTGCCGATATCAAGTCCGAGGATCTGAACGGCTCGCTCTATCGCCTGCTCTCCGAGCGGTACGAGCTTCGCATTGGGTCGGTCGATCAGACGATCCGAGCCATCAATCTCAATCACGATGAGGCGAGACTCCTCGACCTGGCGGTGGGTGGGGCCGCGCTGGAGGTGACGGCTATCGCAACTCTCCACGGAGGAGAACCGCTGTGGAGCGAGCGCACGCTGTTCCGGGCGGATCGGTACGAGTTTCGAAACGTTATCGAGGACGGTTCTCCGACCTCACCTGCCGAAGGAGTCATCCGCAACTCAGGAGTCGATAATGAGTGAGAGAAACACTCACGGGCCGGTGCTTATCATCGGCAGCTCGAACATCGATTTCGTCATGGAAATGTCGCGTTTGCCGAGGGTCGGAGAAACAATGACCGACGCACACTTCATCCAGACCTACGGCGGCAAGGGTGCGAATCAGGCGGTTGCCGCGGCGAAGGCGGGATACAATGCGCAATTCGTCACGTGCGTGGGAGACGACATATTTGCTGCATCCATGCTCGAAAGCTGGAGCGATGTCGGCCTCGATATCTCCCATGTCATTCGTGAATCCGGCGTCTGGTCCGGAACCGCTCTGGTTATGATCGGCGAAGCGGGTAACAACTACCTCTCGGTTGCCCCCGGCGCGAACTACAGGCTCGATGAACGCTACTTTCCGGCGCTGCGCGAACTTGTTGAATGTGCGGGAATCGTCGTTCTCCAGTGTGAAATACCGAAAGAAACCATCGCTGCTGTGTTGAAGTTCGCCGACTCGTCCGGCACGCCGGTGCTCTGGAACTTCGCCCCTGCTCGCATGCGATTCGCCGATGACGAATTGCGGCTGGCCAGGTTTCTGGTAGCAAACGCCACCGAAGCCGCCTATCTCTCGGATATGGAGGAGGTGGGACTGCATAACGTGGCGAGCGCGGCCGCCACGATAGCCGGAATCGGGATCGAATCGGTGATCGTGACGCTTGGTCACGAAGGTGTATATGTCTACCGTGACGGCGCGGGAGAACACACCGGACCGTTCAAGGTGAAGGCGGTCGACACAACGGCGGCCGGAGACACCTTTTGCGGCGCCCTGGCGGTTGCGACGGTGGATGAGATGCCGCTGGATGATGCGGTGCGATTCGCATCGGCCGCGGCGGCATTGAGCGTCACACGTCTCGGCGCCCAACCCTCGTGCCCAACCCGGGACGAGATCGACAGTTTTCTCGCGGCAAACGGGTCTTGATCTCGGGCCGCACGCTGACCGGACGCGGCACAACTAAAAGGAGCAACAGGAGCATGAACGTTTCAGGATTTCTCTATTCACAGATCGGCTACGATACAGGACTTCCCATGACCGCGGTAATTCGAAGTGGCAATCGCGAACACGTTCCCGACGGCGCTACTTTCGAGCTGTATGCTTCGGACGAGGAGGGCACGGTCGCCGGCGGCGCGCGACCGACCGGCTCCGGAGCGGTCCGGTACTGGGGCGAGACCTGGAACGCGCACTGGTGGGAGATCGACTTTTCGGGCATCCGGAAAGCGGGCTGGTACATCATCTCAATAACTGCACCCGGTCCGGGCGGCGAGCTCCACCGCAGCGAACCGATACGAGTCGGCGAGAACGTGCTCTGGCGAGTGCAACAGCCACGCAACGATGATCATCGGGCTCGATCAGATGCTCTCCCACGGCTATGAGTGGCTTACCTCCGAGCAGATTGCACGACTGCGGACGCAGATCGTTCATGGGTGTGACTACCTTGCGTTACTGCAGAATACGGCGGCATCGGTCTGCGGAACAGACGGGGCGCTCGTCCACGAGCTTCCCAATCACCTCGTCCTGGTTCCCGGTGATACCGCCCAGGCGGTAGTAGCGCTCGCGTTCTCCGGCCGGCTTCTTGCCGACACGCACCCGGACAAGGCGGCCGACTATATTCGCCGGGCAGCTCGCGCCATGGACTACCTTCTCCTCGAAGCGCAGCCGTACGGGGCGGAGGGATTCAGCACGACGAATCACGCCGCGCCGGATGATTTCACACCCCCTGCCGAGTTCATGACACGCGATCTCCTTATGATGATGTGGGGTTGCGTCGAGTTGTGCTCGGCCGGCCAGTTGCGGT
>PUOG01000056.1 GCA_003552745.1 Spirochaetaceae bacterium | reverse complement strand
TCGGCGATCTGCATGGCCGGACCGAGCCCGTCGATTACATTCAGACGACACATGGTGACCGGCATCTCGCCCTTTGTCAGGTAACTCGTCGAATAGCCGCCGCCGCGGAAGTACTCGATGACGCCGGGATGCCACGTGGTGCTCGCCAGGCACGCCTTCGCCTCATCGGGGGTGATCTCCCAGAACGGCTTCAGGGCCGGCTTTCCGTCTTCCTTCTGCTCGCCGGTACCGTCGAGAGTCGCCGGACCGGAGTTGATGAGATGGATCATCCCGTCTTTCGCACGGCCGCTCAGGCTCTTCCCGGCTACGCGTTTGACCGCGTCAGGGCTCCAGTAGGTACGCACGTCGGCGAAGATCTGTGATCGTGCGGTCAGCAGGTGACCGAAGACCATCGACATGGCGTTCAGGTTGTCGTTCTCGGTGGCGAGAACGTACGGCTGGCGGATCCCGTTCCAGTCGAACGATGAGTTGAGAATTGCCTCCATGAAGTCGCCGTTCGGCATGAAGTCGGTCCACTGTCGCTGCCCCTGGAATCCGGCGGCAATCGCGTTGTGACCGTTCGCCTCCTCCTCGAATCCCAGCTCCGCCAGACGCGGATTACCGACCATAAGGTCGCGCGTGATGATCGCCATCTTGACCGATGTCTCCCAATCCGACTCCTTCTGCTCCGCGCTGCGCTGGTTCTCCGGCGGATTCGGATCCTTCCCGACGTTCGGCTTGCAGTACTTCTCGACCCATGCTATCGCCTGTTTGTACTCGTCGGGATCGTAAATACCCTCGTTCAGTCGGCGGATGATTTCGCTCATGTCGACATACTCATTCCTCATGCCGAGGTAGTCCTTATAGAACGGCTCTGTGACGTAACAGCCGCCGATACCCATGGAGACGCCGCCGAGCGAGAGGTAGCTCTTTCCTCGCATGGTTGCGACCGCCAGCCCTGAGCGAACGAACTGGAGGATCCGGTCGGCAACATCGTCAGGCACCGTGTTATCGTCGGCATCCTGAACCTCTCGACCGTAGATACCGAACGCCGGAACTCCTTTCTGGCTGTGCGCAGCAAGGACCGCCGCAAGGTACACCGCACCCGGACGTTCGGTGCCGTTGAACCCCCAGACCGCCTTGGGAATAAGTGGTGTCATGTCCATCGTCTCCGACCCGTAGCACCAGCACGGGGTAACGGTCAGCGTAAGCCCTACATTCTCGCCCTCGAACTTCTCAGCGCAAGCGGCCGCTTCCGCAACGCCGCCGATGCAGCTGTCGGCGATCACGCACTCGACCGCATGTCCGCTCGCGTGCCGCACGTTGCTCTCGATCAACGCGGCGGCCGCTTTCGCGAGAGCCATTGTCTTGTGCTCGAGGCTCTCTCGTACTCCGCGCCTCCGGCCGTCGATCGTCGGGCGTATTCCTACCTTCGGAAGCGCACCGTGCAACCGCTTGACCGCGCCGCTCTGCTTGAAATCGTTGTTGTCAGCCATATTCAGCCATATCCTCCGCTTGGTTTATACTTGCTACAGGCTATACCGGCACGCGCTTGTGGTCAAAAGCGTAAGACCGCCGCTCAAGCTGTTTTCGCAGTAGCCTGACCGTAGGCACCGCGCCGTCGACACGCCTCGCTCCCGGGCGATTGTGTCGGCGCTCGAGCACCGGTATACTCGCCCGGTGTGACTCAGTCGTACGGCACGGACCTCGCCTGCACAAACCGCCGCCGGAACCGCCGACATCGAGGCATAGTGAGCCTCATTTAGCGCCATGACCGATCGATCGAACTCGACCTATTTTTCGCCTTGCCCCCGCTACGTTGAAGAGCTGCTCGTCTCGGAGATCCGTGCGATCGCACCGGGAAGTGAACCACGAGCGACGACCGGAGGGGTGTCGTTCGTCGGATCGACGGAGACCGGATTGCGCGTTTGTCTCTGGTCGAGACTCGCCGATCGAGTGCTGCTGGAACTGGAACGCGATACGGTTTCCGGAAAGGACGATCTGTACGCGTTCGCCCGACACGTGCCCTGGGAACGGCACTTCAGCGTGAATGACACGATCGCCGTTTTCGGGCATAGCGCACATTCGGCTTTCCGGCATTCCAGTCTCCCTTTTCTGGTGGTGAAGGATGCGGTGTGCGATCGTTTCCGCGCCCGCACGAATCGCAGACCATCGGTGGATGTGCATGCGCCGGACATCCGGATTTCGCTCTATCTCACCGAGAGGACGGCAATCGCTTCTCTCGACCTCTCCGGTGAGGGCCTTCATCGGCGCGGCTACCGGACCGAATCGGTTGCCGCCCCGCTGCGGGAGAACACAGCCGCGGCGATCCTGGTGCGTTCGGGTTGGCAGGCCGCACTCCGGAGGTGGCGAGTCAATGGTGGCCCGCCGCCCCTCCTCGTCGATCCGATGTGCGGCTCGGGAACGTTCCCGATCGAGGCGGCTCTCACGGCGATCGATTCGGCGCCCGGACTCAACCGCACGAATTTCGGATTCCGGCGTTGGATCGGTTACGATCCGCACATGTGGGAGGCGCTCATCGAAGAGGCACACGATTGCCGGAGCAACGGACTCGATCGCTGGGTCAAGGCGGGCGGGCGCATCTGGGCCTCCGACCGCGACTCGAATGCGGCTGCCGCAGCGCGAGCGAACGCCGAGCGTGCCGGCGTTTCTGCGTGTATCGAGTTTGCGCAGCGCGATTTCGCCGCGCTCAAGCGCGGCGCGCTCCTCGGCAGTTGGAAAACTGCCGTAGACCGGGCGAGCGGTGACGATCGACGCAGCTCCGACGCCGCCGGAGCGCTCGCCCGAGCCCAGGCGCGAGGTCCGGAGCTCTTCCTGGTCACCAATCCGCCGTACGGGATCAGGCTGGGCGGGAGCTCAGGCGCCTCGACCGACGATCCGGTAGAGACGTACCGGTCGTTCGGCAGATGGCTTGCACGGACGCTCGGCGGTTTCACGGCAACCGTGCTCGCGGCCTCGCGCGAGCAACTGCGCCACCTTGGCCTGCAGGCGCAGCGTGTGCTCACCTTCTACAACGGCGGAACCGAGATAGTCGCCGGGGTTTTGCAACTCAGCGAAGCGAATCGATACCGCGAGCCGGCCGGCGAAAGGCCGGAGGCCGGGCCCGTCACCGACGGGCCGAAGGCAATCCATAATCGGCTCAAGAAGAACCGCAAAAAACTGCGACCGCTTCTCCGTTCGGGAGAGGTCGGGTGCTACCGATTGTACGACGCCGACATACCGCAGTATGCGGCGGCAATCGACGTGTATACCGCGGAATCGGGAGCGACGGTCGTCGTGTTGCAGGAGTACGCCCCGCCGAAGGAGATACCGCAGGAAGTCGCGCTCCGGCGGCTCGAGGAGCTCCGGCTCGCGGTTCGCGATTATCTCGAGGTCAGTGACGAACAGATCGTCGTGAAGAAACGACGCCGGCAACGCGGGTCCGGGCAGTACGGGGCGGAACCGCGATCTGCGAACCGTTCGATCGTCGTCAACGAAAACGGTATGCGCTTCGAGGTCCGGCCGGAAGGATATATCGATACCGGCCTCTTCTGCGAAAAGCGCGAACTCCGCGCATTGATCCGTTCGCGCGCGGCGAAACGTCGCTTCCTGAATCTCTTCTCGTATACATGCACCGCATCGGTAGCTGCCGCACTCGGCGGGGCCTCCATGACCGTTTCAGTCGACACTTCACGCACCTATCTCGATTGGGGCATGCGGAACTACCGGCTCAACGAACTCTCCGATCGGCACAACCGGATCGTGAATGCCGACAGCATGCAATACCTCGAACAGAGCACCGAGCAATTCGATCTGATTCTCGTCGATCCTCCGACCTTTTCGAACAGCAAGAGCCGCGACCGAGACTTCGAGATCCAACGCGACCATGGCCGGCTTATCTCTCTGGCCGCCGCGCGTCTGGCTCCCGGCGGCACGATCGTATTCGCGAACAACTTCCGACGTTTCCGCATCGATGCGGAGCTGACGGAGAGTTTGGAGGTCGAGGATGTCTCCGACGCTCTGCTGCCGGTCGACTTCACCCGGGCAAGCAAGAGTCACCATGTCTTCGTGCTACGCCGCAGATCGTAAGCGTGCAACTCATACACTTCTCAGCGCTGGTCGCCGTCGCCGCCGATCGTGCCGCGTTCCATGCGTGAGAACAGCTTCTTGATGTTGGTCTCGGCGACCTCCTCGAGGGTGAGATCGAGCTCGGTGCATATCTGAGTCAGGTACCAGAGGACATCGCCGAGCTCCTCTTTCAGTGCGCCGCGAATCTCATCGGTGATCTCTCCGCTTCGGTCACGGAAGATCTTCTTCACCTTCCCCGCTACCTCACCGGCTTCATTCGTTAGCCCCATGGTCGGGTACACCAGCGGATGATCGGTGTATACGCGGTTCCACGTCTTTCGAGAGTCTTGTTGATACTGCCTGAAATCCATGGGTAGTATGAGAGCCGGAGCAACGCTCTTCGGTCAAGCTACCGGTCGCCACGCGGAGAGCTCGGCGTTCGGACAGTAAGGAGGTTGATGGATCATGACAACGCACAAACTCTTTCTGAACGGAGAGTGGATCGACACCGGGCAGTACCGCGAGATCGTCGACCCCGGTACCGGGAAACCGTTCACCGCGATGTCACTCACCGACTGCATCGGCACACGCCGGGCGATCGAAGCGGCGGAGGCCGCGCGCCAGGGGTGGGAAAAGAAAACGGCAATACAGCGCGGTGACATTCTGCTCGCCGCTGCGCGCGGGCTCGAATCACGACGCGAGGAGATCGCGCGGACCATCACCATGGAGAACGGGAAGCCGTACGCACAGAGCAACGGCGAGGTATCGGTCACGATCGATCACCTGCGCTGGTTCGCCGAGGAGGCGCGCCGGGCGTACGGGCGCATCGTACCGCATCAGGCCGACGGGAAGCGTCATCTGGTAATCCGCCGGCCGATCGGGGTGTCCGCGTGCATCGCGCCGTGGAATTTTCCGCTCATGCTCTCAGCGCGCAAGGTTGCACCGGCCCTGGCAGCAGGGTGTCCGGTCATTCTCAAGCCGGCGTCACAGACCCCGGTGTGCGCGGTGCAATTCGCCGAATGCCTCGAGAAGGCCGGCGTTCCGAAAGGAGTTTTCCAGCTGGTTGCAGGGCCGGCCGCAGAGATCGGTAACGAGCTGCTCGAGAATCCGGTGGTTCGCAAGATTTCGTTCACAGGCTCGACCGAAGTAGGCAAGTCGCTCATCGAGAAGAGCGCGACGACGGTCACGAAGCTGAGCCTCGAGCTCGGCGGCCACGCACCGGTGCTCGTCTTCGCCGATGCCGACCTCGAACTCGCCGTCGACGGTGCGCTTATCACCAAGTTCCGCAATACCGGTCAGAGCTGTATAGCGGCGAACAGGATCTACGTCGAGAAGCCGATCTACGACGATTTCCTGAAACGCTTTACGGAGAAGACGAAGGCACTGAAGGTCGGATACGGACTCGAGGAGGGGGTGGATATCGGTGCGGTGGTCAACCGCGAATCGCTCGAAAATGCGCTCGCACACGTGAAGAACGCCGTCGACTCAGGCGCGCGGTTGGTCTACGGAGGGAAGGTGGCGGATGTCGGCTCCACCGGTGGATACTACCTCGAGCCGACCGTACTCGCCGATGT
>PUOG01000334.1 GCA_003552745.1 Spirochaetaceae bacterium | reverse complement strand
GCGGCGAAGGTCTCGACTCGCTCCGGAAACGCCTCGCCGACTACTTCTCCGACCGATTCTGCAGTCAGCGATACGAGCTTCCGGCGAACAGATGGGATCTCGTTGCGCTGCTTCATCGCGAAGCGAGAGTACACGACCAGGAAGTGAACGGATCGGGCGTCATAGTTCACGCGGCCGTTCCGGAGAAGCTCAGGCGGGCGCTCTCGCGCTTCGCGGTATCGGACGAATGGCGCGAATGGGATCGGCCACAGTGGTCGGGAGCCGACGGATCGTCCGCGTAGGCGCCCGTGCCGATCGTTCAGCGCCCGCGATAGCCCTGACCGAGACGGAACGCCGCTCCCACCACTGCTCCGATCACGCCGCTGAGAAGCACATTCCGACGCGCCCGCTCGGCACCGGAGAGGGTATCGCCGATCTGGGAGAAGAGATCGCTGCCGGGAAAGAATAGATCGATCGGATTCATGTACCCGCCGCCGTTCCGGGCGAATATGAGGTATCCCACAACAAGTTCGCATACGCTACCACTGTGGGTATCCCGCGATGATTCTGTCGAAAAACACTTCACATGGGTGTCAGTGCGAGTATAATGATGGCTATGCGAAAGCCGAGAGAGGCGATCTACACGCACACCTATCAGTCGCCGATCGGAGAGCTTCATCTTGCGGTCGACCGCCGTGGAGCGGTAATGCAGGTTGCGTTCATCCCGGGCGAGTGGGATGAACGGTACGAGCCCGAAGAGAACAAGTACGCCTGCGGCGAACTGGAGCTTCAGCTCGACGAGTATTTTCGCGGCGAGCGACAGCGATTCACGCTCACTCTGCGTTACGAGGGAACATCGTTCCAGGAATCGGTCTGGTCGCGCCTGCTCAAGATACCATACGGACAGACGGTCACATACGGGAGGGTTGCGCAGAAAATCGGCCGGCGAGAAGCTGCACGCGCGGTCGGAAACGCGGTCGCGAGCAATCCGATCTGTCTGCTCATTCCGTGCCACCGTGTGCTGCCTGCCCACGGGGGCATCGGCTCGTACGGCGTCCGCTCGCACGGTGTGGAGCTCGGGGCGCGGCATAAAGCATACCTTCTCGAGCTCGAGCGCGGTGGCGAGAACGGCAGTGCGAACGGCAATGGTGCCGGTTCGTCGGCACACAACCGGCGCGAGCCCGCCTACGTGTAGCGCGGCGGCCAGCGAGTCGACACGAGCGGCCCCGCCGGCCTAAGTGGCTACGCCACTTGGGGTGGCTGGGCCGGCCCCGGGGTCACGCTTCAGCCGTCTGTGGTGTGTCCGTGCGGTTGCTGTTTGTCGGCGCCGCGCGCCTTCTGAGGCTTCTTTTTCTGAAAGAGCTGCAGCAGCTGGATGAAGTAGTAGATCTGTCTGTACACCGAAACCATTCGGTCATGAATCGGCTGCTCGGATAATCCCTCGATCTCCCGCCAGTTGAGAAGGATTTCCGGCTTTCGCTTTCCAAAATCTTCGATCAGTCCTTTGAGCGTCTTTCCGATCTGGATCAGGTTCTGGGCGGACATGTTCACCAGCGATTCGGCATGAGCGTTAATCTCATCGACGGTCTGAATGACCAGCTTCTGCGTTCCCGGGTCGCTTGCCACCGAGCGCCCGATCGACCGGCGCAACTTCAGGCCGAGCTCGCCCTCATCTCCGAGACTGTCATCAAACTTGATGATCTCGGAGGAGATGTCCATAAGACGGTGGAATGCACTGCTCAAATCCTGTTCATCGTGACTGTTGGCCCACTGTCCGCGAACGACAAGCATATCCTGCAGTTCCCGGATGTCCTTCTTGAAGTAATCGATGAGGAATGCCTTGAGATAGTTCACCGCGTCGGTATGCCGGTATGAGGTTTGCGCCCGGGCGGAGATCATCTCACTCGCCTTCTCGGTGTAGTTCTTCGAACGGCTGATGGCGGTCGTGCCGAACACCTCCATGCACAATTTGTCGACCCGTTGTTTGCGACGCTCGATCATGATCGTCTGAATGATCGATTCGGTCTCGAGCTTCACCTTCTCGAGGTACGGTTCGATCCCTCCGACGTGAATTCCCCGCTCGGCCGGTTCGAACCACGGGTCCTTTTCGGCGTGGCGCACGATGTCGGGGAGGATATCGCTGCGACGCACCGAATCGAGCGTTCCGAGCAACTTTCGCCACGCTCCGCGATTGACTACATCGAGACTGCGATACTCTTTCAGAATCTCCAGGACCGCGTCCCAGTCACCGGACTTCGGCAGCGGCTGCAGCACCTCGAGAAAATCCTTGAGATCGTCACAGACGTACGTGGCGTTAATCGCGTCGAATTTCGGACTCGCGTTGAATCCATCTTCCGGGAAACTCCCGTCGAACTTCCGCAGCACGAAGAAATAGTCGAAAGAGACGAGATCGAGCATTCGTTGCAGCAGCTGTGACGCTTCGTTTATCCGCCGGATTGTGGCCGTTTCGAAACTCGCGTAGAACTGTTGCAGCTGTGCCTTCGCCGTCGCTGCAAGCTCCTTCGGCTCTTTGCTTTGGGCGAGCTCGCGAAGCGATTCCTCATAGAGATTCTCCCGCATGGCACGCTGCTCGTCGGAGAAAAAGTGCTCGATTACGATCTGTTGTAATGCTTTGCTCTCGCGCGCGTTGTGCAGGAGCTTCTGAGCCGGCCCGATCACCTTGTATATATCGAGAAAGAAGCGGGCGAGTCCGGGCAGCGCCAGCTCCGATCGCGGTTTGTAAAACCGGTACCGGCTTCGATTCAACCGCTTTGCGATGACCTTCAATTGACGCCGCTTCTGGCGTTCAGCGTTGTTGTCGCCGAGCAGAGAAGAGAAAATTCGTTCAAATAGCGTTGCCGGCGTATTTCCGCCGCTCGAACGTTCGCCGGCCGTTGATTGCTGTGCCATCGCTTTGCCATTTACAGAGTATTGGAAGCGTATATCGCGGTCAAATGCCTGTAAAAGGGCCGGTCAGCCGTGATATGGTACGTTCACCATGAACCAGTTAGCACGCGAGCTGAACGCACAGCTCGAAGGCACCGTGATCGCGCGGCTGCTCAGCGGATATGGCTTGCACGCCTATTTCCCGAAGGGAATCGTGGCGCAGTCGGGTGAGGCGAAGGAGCGCGCCCACCGCTACAACGCAACGGTCGGCATGGCATACTCCGGCGGCGAGCCGGTAATGCTGCCCGCCGCCCGCGAGCTGCTGCCGCATTTCACGCCGAGTGAGGCGGTTGCCTACTCGCCGACGCCCGGCATTCCGAAGCTTCGCGATCTCTGGGCAACCGAGATCGCGTCGAAGAACCCGTCGCTCGGCACGGCATTGCACTCGCGGCCGGTAGTAACCGCCGGTCTGACCAACGGCATCTTCCAGTTGGCCGAACTGTTCGTCGACCCCGGCGACTCGGTTGTAATGCCCGACCTCTTCTGGGGTAACTATCGCCTCATTCTCGAGGGGCGAAACGAGGCGCGTCTTACGACGTTCGAATTCTTCACCGCGGGCGGCGAATTCAACGTCGCCGGACTTGCGGAGACACTCGAGCGCTATCGCGAGAACGGTAAGATCGTGCTGCTGGTCAACTTCCCGAACAACCCGGCCGGATACGCGCCGACGAGGAGCGATGCAGACCGGTTAGTCGAAGTGTTGCGCGCCGAAGCGGAGGCAGGTACCGACCTGCTCGTAATCTGCGACGACGCGTATTTCGGCCTCTTCTACGAGGAGGATACCTTCACCGAGTCGCTGTTCGCACGACTCGCCGCGGCGCACGAGAGAATACTCGTGGCGAAGGTCGACGGGGCAACGAAAGAAGACTATCTGTGGGGAATGCGCGTCGGTTTCGTAACAATTGCCGCACACGGTCTCGAGCCGCGGCATTACGAGGCGTTCGAGAAGAAACTCACCGGTAGCATACGTGCATCGATTTCCAACTCGAACACGCTCGGACAAAGTCTGCTCGTCAGGCTGCTCGAACACCCGGAGTACCGCAAACAGAAGGAAGCTCAGCGAGAGGAGATGCTCGCCCGCTTCTCGGCGATGCAGCAGGCGATCGCCTCCATGCCGGGAGAAACACCGTTGAGAGCGCTGCCGTGTAATTCAGGGTATTTCGTCAGCTTCGATTGTCAAAAACTCGATGCCGAGGAGCTTCGGCTTGCACTGCTCGATCGCGGGATCGGCACGATCTCGATTCAGAATCGCTACCTGCGCGTAGCGTTCGCGAGCGTCGATCGGGACGAGATCGAGTCGCTGTTCGGAGAGGTATTCGAGACTGCTCGAGAGCTCGCGAAGTCGTGAGAGTGCTTCGATTCACCGCCATGATCGCGGCCACCACGCTGCTGCTCGCGGCTTGTGGTGGCAACCAGAATGAACCGGTGCGTGTCTGGACTTCCGAGCCGGCGATCGCCGACTACATCAGCCGGTACAATGCCGATCGGGAAGGTGCTCCGGTGGAGGTCCGTGCGATCGAACGCGGATCGGCGTACCGGGAGTTGTCCGAATCGCAGAGCGCACCGGATCTGATCATCGACCGGCACCTCGCCAAACCGGCCGCCCGGTCGGCATTCGAGACGGTGGACGGGCTGGTCGGTGACTCGATCGGTAGCTACTACCGGAGCCTGCTGGAGGGCGGACGTATCGACGGCGATCAGTACCTGCTGCCGCTCTCGTTCGACGTGCCGGCGGTCATATTCGCCGAGGCGTGGGAGGCGCCACAGGATCGCCGTCGCACCATCGATCTGCTGGAGGTGCGCGAGGCTGCGGCATCTTTCAACAGATTCGCCGACGGACGCGCCGAGCAGCTCGGCTACTCACCGCTGTGGCAGGACGAATTTCTGCGCGCGGGCGTCGATCTGTTCGAGGTACGCTTCAGGAGCGGGCCCGATGAGATGCCGCTCTGGTCGCGAGAGGGACTCCAGGAGATGCTCGATTTCTTCGGAGAATGGAGCGCGGACGAAAACGAGGGTGTGAGCACCGAGCTCGACTTCAAGCGGCGATATCTCGTCGCACCGGGCAACCGCGCCGTTCAGAACGGAATCGCAGGGTTCTGGTACACGACCGCCTCATCGTTCTACTCGCTGCCCGATTCCGAACGCGCCGGGCTGAAAATCCGCTGGCTCTCACGCGACGGCATGCTGCCGGTCGGCGACCGAGTCCTGTATGCCGGCATTCCGCGATCGGCCGAAAACCGTAGCGGGGGACGGCGGGTGCTGCGGTGGCTGACCGACGAGGCGGTACAGTCACGGCTGATCTCGGCAGCCGCCAGATCGCGCGAGCCGCAATTCGGCTTTGCCGGAGGCTTCAGCACCTTGTACCCGGTCAACGAGCGGGCGCTCTCGGAGACGCATCCGGAGCTGACCGGTCGGGTGCCGGTGAATGACGAGCTGCACCGCCCCGTCGTCGAACATCCGTTGTGGCCGAGTATGAGTGACGCGGTTATCATTCCGTGGCTCGATAACGCGTTACGGGGAGAGGAACAGCACCCCCTTCGAGACCAGCTCGAGCGGTGGATCCGGCAGCAGGAACTGTGATGTGTGCAATGTGTCAGCAGTTCTCATTTTGACTTTGTAATGAGAAGCGAAGGATTGGATAAACTCTAATATCTCCAGACTAGACACTAGCGATTTTACCCGTCATACTCGGTGTCGATGGGTGGCGAAGTCATC
>PUOG01000267.1 GCA_003552745.1 Spirochaetaceae bacterium | reverse complement strand
GGAGCTCGCGATTTTGAAGAGCACCGGCAGCAGCTCGCGTCTCGTTCGTCTCGCATTTCTCAGCGCCGGCTTTCTCATCGGTATTGCAGGCGCGGCGCTCGGATTGGCGTTCGGCCTCGCGTTGGCGGTAAATGTGAACGAGGTGCTGGAGCTCGCCGAGCTCGCGGTCGACTACGCGATGCGAGTACGCGATCTCCTGCTCGTACCGCTCGGAGCGCAGCCGGTTGGTGCGGTTGAAATCATCTCCACCGAATTCTACCTGGAGCGAATCCCGATACGGGTGGATGTACCCGGCCTTTTCGCGGCGACGGTGCTCGTGGTGTTTGTAGCAACACTCGCATCGATGCTGCCTGCACGCCGTGCGGCGCGAACCCGGCCTCTCGAGGTGTTGCGGAAACACTGAATCGCCCCGGTCGACGCTCAGCGGGGCGGGCGGCTACTCCTCTTCCGGCCTCTTGCGTTGCGGTGTGTCGAAGACCACGAGCGTTCCCGACAGCCGGATCACATCGCCCGACTCGAGCCGCTTCTCGGTAACCTCGCGGTTGTTGACGCGAACCGTGCGCGGCGATTTCAGCGAGTAGGTGTCCGCCTTCTCGTCGTAGACGACGGTGACCTCCTCGGCGACGGTGCCCGCCGGGCCGACGACGGTGATGTCGGCGTCTTCGCCACCGATAACGGTACGGCCGGAGGAAACCGGAAAGACCTTGGTCCTCCCGCCGCCGAGCACCTCGAAATTCGCCTCGCCTCTGCGATTACGAAGGCGAAGTCGGGAGAGGAGTAACCAAAGGAGAATCGCGAGCGCTACCGGAATAAGCAGCATGAGCGGTGCAACCGGTCCGGGAAGACCGAACAGCGTACCGGCCACGTACGATCGCGTATCGGAGGCCTCCTCGGCGAGCTGAACCCTCACGTGGCGCAATTCCGACGGTTCCATTGTCGGCCGGTATCGGATTCGATACTCCTGAAGAACCTGTTGACGGATATCTTCGTAGACTTCGCTGAGATCGTCGCCGGTGCGGACGTTGTAGAACACGCCTCCGGTCTCCTCCGCGATCTGTTCGAGATATTGGTCGTGTGCGGACACTCCGAAGTGAACCGGAAAGACGGTGAGCTCCTGTTCGCGCAACGCCTCGATCGCCTCCTCATGGGTAAAGATGTGCTCGCCGTACTCCGGGTGCTCCTCGCCGCTGAAGCGGGCGAACGGGTAGTTCTCCCCGTCGGCGAGAAGTACGACGACGCGACGGCCGCGCAGCGTTTCGGCATCGCGAGCGAGCTCGATGAGCGCTGCGTACATCTCCGTGTACGCTTCGCGGCTGACCGGGCGTTCGATTTCGTCGATGAGACGGTCGACGACCTCCAGCTCTCCGATCGGCTCGCTATGCAGGGTGTAGAAGGTGTTGAACGATGCAAGGCCTACGCGATCGCGTTCACCGTCGACGTTACGAAGAAACTCACGGAGGACGCGCCGCACATACGTCATGCGTTGTTCTTCGGGCTCGACGTCGCGCGTTCCGTCGATTCCGAAGTACATGCTTCCTGAGTTGTCGATGAGCATGAGAAACTTCACCCCTTCGTCGGCGTTGGCGCGTGCGAGGAAATCGGTGATCGAAACGTCCCGGAACTCGTGCCCGTCAACACTTTCGCTGACTTCGAAACTCTCCTGCGTGAGCGAATCAACAGGGGCTCCAACCTCATCGGTCACCGAAACGTACAGATCGACACGATTACGTGTCAGAAGTCGGCTCGAATCGAGCCCTGAAATTCTCAGAGTAGGTTCCGCCGGCGACGCAACAGCCGCGAGCACCAGCGCGACACAGAGTGCAACGCTCCGTAGGTTCATATCGCTTCTCCCGTTCGTCTCTCACTCCGCCATGAACAGCAGTTTCGCACTGCCGACGGCGATCACGTCCTCATACTTAAGCGGACCGGTACCGGCACTCCCGCGATCATCTCTCTGCGTCTCGTCGTCCGATCGGCCGCGATCGGCCGCCGCAGCACCATCGCCGGGACGAACCTCCTCGTCGTTGAGTCGGACCGCCGGCGCATGGGCGAACAGATAGAGCTCACCCGCGCGTTCATGAAGCGTGATATGGCGCTCGGCGATTCCGCGATAGTCCGAGAGCACGATATCGCACTCGTCACCGGATCCGACCGTTATACGCCGCTGGTTGATAATATACTCCGTACCCTTGAACGGTCCGGCAAGCAATCTGAGCAAACCGTACGAAAGGCGACGCTCCACGAGGGCGAAAAAGAGCGCAATCGTGAAACCGAGAAAGACGAACGCTGCGAGGCGTGCGTACGGTTCGGCCGGCAGTAGCACCTGGCCGTACTCGATCACGATGCCGCCTGCGAGCCCGCCGAGCACTCCTCCGACCGCCCCGGCCCGGCCCCGTACTCCACTGCGAGCCCGAATCCCGTCCGCTGCCCCGACGAACGCACCGAGAACCGCCCATCCGATTGCCCGCGAGAGCGGAAGCGCTGCCGTGTGCACGTCGGTGACGGTGGCCGCAAATTGCTCGGCGATCAGAAGCAGCACACCCTGACCGATTAGAAATCCGGTTGCGCCGCCGACGCCGCCGATGAGTAAGCCCCACGCCGCGCCGACAGCGGCCCTGCGCAGTCGCCCGAGAAAGATCCCGGATGCCGAGCCGAATACCGCGCCGATAATAGCCCCGATACCGAAACCCGATACGAGCGTGAACGCGAGGAGCGACGGAAAACCGTGCTGCGCTCCCAACACAATCTCGGAAAACGGCCAGGCGACCAACCCCGCGGTGATTCCCAGTATTCCAAATATGGTTCGTCTGATAAAAAGCGTCATTGCACACCTATGCTTCTTCGGGTACGAGTGCCGCGTCGATGAAGAGCGTGCGCTCGTAAGTCGGCACATCGATCTCGATCTCTCGCGTCCGATACCCTTCCGCTCGTACACGGAAGCGATGGATCCGGCCCGAGGTGAGCTCGTCCACCTCGTCGATAGAGGTCCACCGGCCGCGGGAATAGTGCTCGATCTCGGGCTCATCGATTCTTCCGCCGTCGCGCCGATCGCGTGCGACGATTTCGAGCTCGAGCTCCCGCGGCTCGAACGGCCGGGCGAGCACCACGAGCGTGCGCGCGAATCGAGTAGCTTCTCTCCGGCGCTGAACGCTGCGCGATTCGATCCGTATATCGTTCCAGTGGATCTGGTCTCCTATCCGAACCTTTACCCGGTAATCACCGGCGGGTAGATAGAGCCTGCGAGCGGTCATAACTACATGACGGCGCGTGCTTCGCTCATCGTCGTTCCTGAACGGACGATCCGCCGTCGGCACTTCGGCCACCCGGGTTCCGTTTCGATAGACTGCGCCGGCGAGTGGTACTTCGGCGTCTTCGTATGCTTCCCGAGGTATACGAACCGAAAGCTGCATCGCTCCGTATTCGCGCGCTGAGAGCAGCTCATGGTGCAGACCGAAGTACCACGCAGCGCCGCCACCGACGGCTACCGCGAGTACTGTCGCGAAGGCAAGTACGCGTGCCGAGCGCCGTACGAACGATCGGGCAGGGGGCGGCGTCCACCTTCCGGCGACGAACGCGCTTACTCGCTCACTGTGCACGCCCGCGGTCCCCGGGATGAGGCGTTCGAGCCGCCGGTCGATCCGCCGGATGAGCGTCCGTACGGTCTGAGGCCTGCGTTTCGGTTTGCGTTGCATCAACCGGCGGACGAAGCGAGCGGCGAACCGGCTTACCGATGGATTCACTTTCCGGGGGCGCGGGTAGCGGCCGCGCTGAATCCGCTGTACCGCTTCCATCGACATGCCGCCGGTGAACGGTCGCTTGCCGGTCAGCATCTCGTAGAGCGAGACACCGAGTGAGTATATGTCCGCGCGGTAATCGACGTTCCGCGTATTGCGGAACTGCTCCGGCGCCATGTAACACGGGGTGCCGAGCGTCATTCCCTCGCGGGTGAGGATCGACTCCTCGTCGCCGTACACCGAAGCGATGCCGAAGTCGACGAGTTTTACCTGTCCGGTGCGAGAAACGAGGATGTTCGACGGCTTGATGTCGCGATGGACGACGCCGCGGCGATGTGCGTATTCGAGCGCGGTACAGCAATCTCGACAGATCCGCAGTGCAATCTCTTCGGGTACGTAGCGCTGCTCCGCGATCAGTTGTTCGGCAGAGGGCCCGTCGACGTACTCCAGGACGATGTGGTAGTAGGCCCCCTCGCGAAAGTGGTCGTACACACTCGCGATATAGTCGTTGCGGAAATCCATCATTATCCGCGCTTCGCGTCGAAAGCGCTCGCGCACCGATGCGTCGCCGCGGAAGGTGAGTTTTTTGATGATGACTTTTCGATCGAGCGTCGGGTGCTCGGCGGTATATACCGCCCCCATTCCCCCGGTAGCGATCTGTTCGAGTACCCGGTACTTTCCGATCGTCGACGGCGTCTTAGCCATAGTCGTTTCCGATCACTTCCACGCTACTCCGAAATGATCGTCTTGTTCACCTCTGCGAACTCCTCCGCGATCACCTGGGTCGCTTCGAGCAACCGCTCGTTCTCCTCCGGCGCCGGAAGCTGCTCGGTGGATACGGCGATCCGGTATATGGCGGATGTGCGTTGCACCGGACCGACCTTGAACTCGAGCGGCTCGTCGACCCTGATAGGGGCTGCCAGCTCCGAGGTGTCATGCGTCGCCGAGCTCGGCACATCGTTGCGCAGACCGATGCTCGAGTACGCAGCGAATCGCGAGTTCCGCTCGCCCGAACCGCCGTGCAGCGGACCGAGTGCTACAATTGAACCCGAATATGTCAGCGCGAGAACTCCGCGGCCGTCTTCGGGCGGGAACTCCTCGACTGTTTGCATTCGATAGTCGCCGAGCTTCTCGTTGAAGATCTCGCTCTTCTCGAGCCAGGCAGCGGCTATCCGCTCAACAGACTCCGGGGTATTCGGCAGACCGGACTGCTCGGTAATGCGTCGAATATGGTCGTGAATGTGCTCCGGTATTCTTTCGAGTTTTTCTCCCATAGCGTTCTGCTCCTGTTCGGCCCAGTGTATCGCTTCCGGCGGTCGTAATTCCACGGTGCATGCGTGATACACTTCTCACTCATGAGTGAATTTGAACAGTTGCCCGAGACAATTCAACGACAACTACGCGCGCTCGCCGATGATTCCGCCTTTGAAGGAGTGTCCGGAATCCTCGACCGACTGGCGGAGAACTGGACGCGAAAACGCACGCTCGTCGACGAACAGGCGCGTGCGTTGCGTATGCAGTCCGTCGATTCGGTGAGCGCCGATGACGATAGAGGCTTTCTCGCCGTAACTCGCTCCGGCTCGATGATCGCTCTCGGACCGCGGCGTGGGTCGAACGGTTCACGCTGGCTTGAGTACGCGAGCATCGGCATGCGTACCGACGTGCCCGACGTGGTACGAGCCGAGGAGGTCGAGATGGCCGATACCGCACGCGTTGAGGCGAGTATCACGTTGACGGGTGCTCCGATCAGCCGGACATCGGAGCTCTTCAGCATCGCAACGTTCGACCTCGGACTGTCGGCCGGCGAACAGGACCGGCGTCTGCGCGAGGCGGCTATCTTTCTGACGAACGGATTCGTCAAGTTGAATCAATCGGTTACCGGCGCACACGATGCTCCGGACCATTTCACCATG
>PUOG01000359.1 GCA_003552745.1 Spirochaetaceae bacterium | reverse complement strand
GAGGAACGCTTCGAGGTCCGCATACCGGCGACCGCCGGCGTCCAGCCCATAGTTCGCCACACGCTGTCCGCCGGTCTCGCGCATGTAGGTCGTACCCGCGCAGGTGTTGTAGGTGCGGATGCTCGGTCGAGTGAAGCCGCCGAGAAGCTGGGCGACCGGCTGGTTGCAGACTTTGCCGAGCATGTCCCAGAGCGCGATGTCGATTGCCGAGTTGCCCCGCATCTCGACCCCGGTGGAGGCGAATCCGAGGTATCCCGCGAGCCTGCTGCCGAGATAATCGATCCGTCCCGGATCCTCCTCCAGCAGAAGCGGCGCGGCGGTCTCGTGTATGTAGGCCTCGACCGCTTTCGCTCCGAAGAAGGTCTCACCGAGTCCGACAACTCCTTCGTCGGTATGTACCCGTACCCACAGGCAGTTCGGGTGCTCGTCAACCCGTATCGTCTCTATTCCGCAAATCTGCAATCGTATCCTCCCGCCCGTTTCGGGCACTCGCTTCTTTCGATCTTTGCATGCCGCGGTCACGCGGCATCGCCCATCGATCGCGCTTTCCGTACGGCATCGACCAGTGACGTACTCGAGAGCTTTTTCGCGTCGAGGAAGACGCCGGCGCCGGCGAGTTCGACGCGTCGGGCGACTTCGCGCTGATCCCTGCCGAAGGGGATGACCACCACCGGGACGCCGTGAGCGAGGGCTCGCTGGGTTATGCCCACGCCTTCGTGACAGACGACGACTTCGGCACGCTCGACGACCGGTCCGTGCGGTATGAATCGTTCGAGTCTGGTGTTCGGCACGTCTGCGCCTCGGATGTCGTCGCGCGCATACGCGGCACTCGTGGCGACAACGAAGTAGCCCTCATTCGGCAACGACTCGAGGGCGGTTTCCACGACCGAGCGATCGCTCTGCCGTTCGGTCGAGCAGGTGACAAGTGCGATCGGGCGATCTACGGCCGGGAGCCACTTCGGAGCCTCCGCGGTTGGCTCCCACAGTCCGGGGCCGATGAAGTGAAAACTATCGGGCCAGCGCTCGCGCGGATAGTCGAGCTCCTCGGCGGTGAAATAGAGGATCACCGGTGGGCGTCCGAGTGTTTCCACGAGCGAGCCGAGGGGCGTCAGGCCGAGTCGCCCGCGGACCTCGTTAATCGCGGGGAGTGACAGGGTATCGAGCTTTGACATCATCACCCTTCGTAGAATCGAATCTCGAATGCGACCGATGATGCCGGTGGACCGCGCAAGACCGCGGCCGAACGGCGGGACGCCACGAGCCGGGCGAAACGAGAAATACGGCTGGAATACCACCCACGGAAGCCCCGACGACTCGGCGACCGCTTGTGCTCCCCAGCTGTTCGTGTCGGCGATCACCACGTCCGGACCGACACTCCGCACGGCCGACGCGACGTCGTCAACTTCGATCCGCGGGTCCATCGGTTCGGCGTGGAACCCGAGTTCGCGCATACGGTCGACTTCCGATGCGAGGGTGCGAACGTGGATCTTGTGTCCACGTGCGTGCAGCTCGAGCGCGAATCCCACCACGGGAAACAGATGCCCGCGTGCGGGCGAGGTATGAATCAGAACGGTAGCCATCAGCTCCTCCTCCTCAATCCTTCGAGCAGCTCAACCATGACAGCGCGGACCGCGCTGCGATCGAGGCCGAAATCGCGCCGGAGCAATTTCCAGGTTCCCAGATCGGTCGCGACTGTCGCCGCACGGAGAACTCGCTCGCGTTCGGCCTCCGGGCGGCCGTCGAGTAAGTCCCGGCAATGTCGGTCAACCCAGGCGCGGTGTACGCGCCGGCCCTTTTCCACGATATGACGAATCGGTTCGAATCGGTGTTCCTGCGCGACGAAGTTTACGATGGTATCGCCGTCGCGCTCATAGTGATCGAGGAGGGCATCGAGCGCAGCGTCCCGTCCGGCATCGTCCGGCACCTGCCGCTGCTCGAGCACTCGCTTCTCTTCTCGTTCGGCAAGCCGGGCGAAAAGCTCCTCTTTCGATCCGAAGTGTCGGATCACAGTCTGAACGGTCACGCCGGCGTCGCGCGCGATATCTGTGAGGGTCACCCGATCGAAGCTCTCTTGCGTGAACGCGGCAAGTGCCGCATCGAGGATCGCCGTATGGGTCGCCGCCTCCGCGTGCGCCCGTGCGTTCTTGCGGTATCTCCGTTTCGCAGTGTCGGCACCACGGCCGCCTCCACCGTCCCTATTCATGTTAGTGAGACTAAAACGAAAGGGTCGGGGTGTCAAGTAGTTTGTGGCGGGAACCAGAGGTGGGCCGCGGAGAGAGATTCGCGACGGGGGCGGTACTGGAAACGCCGCGACTGCAGCGGCGTGACGAGAGCATCGCGGGCAGAGGACCGCGGGCGCCGCCCCGAGACACGCAGCCCTGCGCCACGCAGCCCCGCGTCGCCTTGGCAACTCGAAATCCCCCCTCTATTATTGGGCCGTTGAACGGCGACTTTACGTCACCGGCGCGACCGGCCGAATCCAAGGCAATACCGGACGAACGAGGAAGATATGACCTACTACATAAGTGCGAGTGGTGATGATGCGGCTTCAGGAACCACACCAACCGAAGCGTGGCGGACACTCCGGCGAGTGGCAGAGCTCGAGCTCGGTCCCGGTGACCGAATCCTGCTCGAGGTGACGAGCGAGTGGGACGAGCAACTCGAGATCCGCGCCTCAGGAAGCGCGGAGTCTCCGGTGGTCGTTGCCCCGTATTCAGACAGCTCGGCCGATACTCCGGTGATGCCCGGTTGGGAGGACGGAGTCTCCACCCTCCGGCGCCCGCGAATCCGGTTCGATGCGGGGCCGGTCGTTACCGCGGTCGATTCCTCGCACTTGATCATCCGTGGCCTCGAGATCGAGTGTGCATCTTCGCAAACCCTCTATCCGTCGCTCGACGGAGTCGACGACCCTTCGGCTGTCGGTGAGATCGCGCGGCATCCGTCGGACACAGTCAACCACGGGATCCTCGTCAGGAACTCGCGCGCGGGCGCGGAGAAACGAGGCGGGCCGTTCGAGGGAATCACGATCGAGGAGAACTACGTGCACGGCCGCGGTCCCGATCAGAACAGTGAGGGTATCCTGGTGTCGGCGGAGACCACGACCGATGCGACCGGGCCGACAGTGACTGATGTCGTCATCCGGAACAATCTCGTCGAGCAGGTCGGCTGGCGCGGTATCGGCACCGGAATGCAGTCGATCGAGCCCGGATTCGAGGGAGAGCCGTGGAAGGCGATCGGTGGGGTCGATATCGAGAACAACGCGGCGCGCCTGATCGGTCTGCAGGGTATCTGTGCGTTCAACTCCCACCGGGTCGTCATGAGGCGAAATCTCGTCGATCGGGCGGGGTGGTACCGCGGCGTCGGTGCGAAGTGGGGCCCGGCAGGGCTGTGGCCGTGGTCGAGCGCCGATGTGCTGATTGAGTTCAACGAGGTCACCGGCATGTTCGACGGCAACACCGGAGCCGACGCCACCGGCATCGATATCGACTGGAACAGCCGCGACGTCATCGTTCGCTCGAACCACTGCTACGAAAACATGGGATGCGGAATCGTGACGATGTCGTGCCTGCGCGGTGCCATCGAGCGAAACCGCATAGAGGGTAATCTCGCGAAGGTGAATCTCGGGCCGGGCCAGATCGGCATCTGCGACTACCAGAACGCCCGCGGCCCGCACGCGATCACCGGCGTCACCGACGTCGACATCACCGAGAATCTCATCATCCTGGACCGCGACAACACTACCGCGTTGTCGACGGACAAGACATCGGAGGGGCCGGCCTGGCGAGGTGTCCGGTTCACCGGCAACCGTGTCGTCTTCTTCGACCACGCGCGCGGCCAGTACGCGTACGATATCCAGCCACAGACGCGCATCGATGAGCTTTCGGCGAACACTTTCTACGGCATCACAAAGGAGGAGTTCCGCGCGACCGAGTCAGGCGGCGAGCACCGGTGGCAGGAGTGGGCCGACGCGGAAAACGACAACAGGAGCGAGTTCGCTGCGCTCGACGACACCGCGCCGTCGCGGGTCCGCGAACTTGCTGCCGAGCGGACCAGCGACGGCATCGAGCTTCGCTGGCAGCCGGCCGCCGACACACGGAGTGGAGTGCACCACTACAACGTGTACCGGGGAGATCGCGCACGGTTCCAGCGCCGATATCTTACCCTCGCCGGTCAACCGGCCGAGCCTCGCTTCACCGATTCCGATCCGGCCGTACTCTCCTCCGACAAAGCGGTCTGGTATGCCGTCGAGGCCGAGGACGCGTGCGGAAATCGCAGTGGTCATGTCGAGGTGGTGGTCGTGGCGGAGAAGCGGGCTCGCTGACCGATTACCCTGTTTTCACTACACTGCGCACTGGGGGTTAGAATGAACTGGGACAAACTCACAGCGGTCGAGTTCACCGATGCCGTGGATCGGTGTGGCGGTGTCTGTCTCGTGCCGCTCGGCGTGATCGAGAAACACGGCGATCACTTACCGCTCGGGCAGGACCCGATCTATATCCATGACGTCTGCTCGCTCGCAGCCGAACGGGAGCCGGCAATTGTATTCCCGTACTACTACTTCGGACAGATCCACGAAGCTCGTCACGTGCCGGGGACGATCGCGCTCGACGGCAAGCTGCTGCTCGATCTCCTGAGTGCCGTCTGCGACGAGATTGCTCGGAACGGGCTCGATCGCATCGTGCTCGTGAACGGCCACGGCGGAAACTCGAGTCTGCTGCGCTACTTTCTGCAGCTCACGCTCGCCGAGCGGCGCGATTACACCGTCTATCTCTCCGACATCCCCAGGCCGGCGGAAGCCGCGCGCGAGCTGCTGCGCGCGCGTAACGACGGGCACGCGGGGGAGATCGAGACTTCGGCCATGCTCCACCTGCACCCCGAGCTCGTGAAGCTCGACGTCTACGGCGACTACGGGCAGACGCTCGGGCGCATTGCGCACGTCAGGGAGGCGGGACTCGAGACCGGCATCTGGTGGTATGCCGACCATCCGGGGCATCTGAAGGCGGAGCAGGTCGAGTTTACCGCCGAAAAGGGTAGGGCGATTGTCGAGGGGCATGTGAACCATCTCGCCCGCCAGATCCGCGTCGTCCGTGAGGACGCCGTTACCCCGGAGCTGCTACGCGACTTCTACGAGCGCAACGACGCACCGAGCAATCGCTACCCGTGAAGGCGCGGCCGCGTCACGCATCATCCTTCCCCCACAGCCACTCGATCTCCTCACGGGTGAGGTCGACGTCGAGCGCGGGGAGAGTGGTCGCCGTTTCGTGGATCGTGCGCGGGCCCACCAGCGCGAAGCTCGGGAACGGCTGGCGCAGAACATAGGCCGCGGCGATGTTGATCGGTGTGCAGCCTTTCTTTCTCGCGAGCTCCTCGGCGCGCCGGCGGCGAGCGCGATTATCCGGGGCGTCCCAGCACTCGAAGTTCGACTGACCGAGCTTCAACCGCTCGGACTCCGGCAGGAAATAACCGCGCGCCTGGCTCGACCACGAGAAGTTCGCCGTGCCACTCTCTTCGAGCCGACGACGCGAGGCGGCGTCGGAGACGTGGATACACCCGTTCCACACCGGCTTCACCATCCTGGCAAGCGAGAGGTTGTTGTTCAGGATCGCCATGCCCTGCTTCCCGTGCTCGCGGGCGTACCTGTTGAACGCCTCG